>JALYQJ010000529.1 GCA_030855875.1 Acidobacteriota bacterium | reverse complement strand
GTCAGAAGCATCCCTTCATTCCACACAATCTTGCGGTATTTGCTCATAATTTGTAGAGGTCAATAGTAAAACGACTCTCTGTTTTAGTAAACAGCAAAACTAAAATTTGTATAATCTTCTTAAACGTTCGGTAAACACGGCTATTTACCGGATTTTATTGAAAATTTCGGTTGTTTGAATCACCTGAATTTTGCGAAATTTTGAAAGAAACGTCAACGAAAAAACTTTAAAAATATTCAGTTAAGTTTTAGTTCTTCGGCGGTGACGTTAAAATCTTTCGGGTTTTGCGTAATTGTTCCGATTGCCAGAAATCGAAGCGCAAATTCATACTGCGCTTCGGAAATTTTCCCGTTTTTATGCAGAAACCAAATCGTCCGAATCGTCCGCGAACTTTCCGGGAATTGATTCGATAACTGCTGAAGCATATTTCGCATTTTCAAAAACTCGCCCGCCGCGCCCTGATCGTAAGCTGCGATCACGAGCAGACTATCGTCGGCGCGTTCGCTGCCGACCTGTGTGCTGAGTTTGTCGAGAACTTCGGTCATTGACTGCGCCGTCTGCAAAACATTGCCGCGCTGACCGCCGAGTTTGGCTATTGCGGCGACGGCTAAAAACTGCGGCTTCAGATTTTTAGCCGTCGCCAGCGATTGAATTTGCGCGGCGTTTGCTTTGGCTGACTTGATATTGTCCGCCAATGCCGCCGAACTGCTGAACTGTTTGATTTTAGAATTAAGAATCTGCGCCTGCTCGCTCGTCAAAAAAGATTTCGGATCGTTCTGCGCGATGCGCCGCAAAAACGAAGTCGAGTTTTGTTCGATTTTTACGGTGTCGGGCAAATTTTTCGGCGCGGTCGTCGGCGAATTTTCCGGTTCGGGCGTTGAATCCGGGTTTGAATCGGATGTTTTTTGGACGGTCGGTGTCGGTATTTCTTTGGTTTTTGTATTCGTTTCCTTTTCGACGGTCGGTTCGTCTTCCGGTTCGCTCGAATAAACGATTTCGTCGCCGGTTTCGGCAGTTTTGTTTTTGCCGTTTCCGCTAAAAACGAAAACGATTACTCCGAGAAAAAGCAAAATTCCGACACCGAAAAGCGGCGCGAGATAAAAAAAACTCATCGGAATTCCGCCGATGTCGTTTGCGCCGCTTGATTTTGAAGCGGTCGAACTGTTGGCAAATGACGGCGTTACATTTTCCGGGTTTGAGAAATCGCTGATGTAAGCGTCGGCTGACGAACTTTTTGAAACGGCTTTTTCGGAGGTGATTTCGATTTCGATTTTCGCGCCGCCGCCGCCGAGATTGAGCAAGTCTCCGTTTTTCAAAGTCACCCGTTTGTTCAAGCCTTCGCCGTTGAGTGTCGTTCCGTTGCTCGAATTACAGTCGGAGGCGATAAATTCATCACCGAACCGTTCGATTTCCAGATGTGCGCGCGAAATTTTCACGCTCGGAATACACAGATCGTTTTCCGAATGCCTCCCGACGACAAACCGATTTCTTTCGACCGAAACCCGCCGCAGTTCGCCGTTTTCATCGGTATATTTTAGCCAAAGTTCGGTCATAAGTTAGTGAGCAGTAGGCAGTAAGCGGTAAGCAGTAGCAGAAATAAAGCAAATCTTTGCTGCTTACTGCTTACCGCTTACTGCTTACTTGCTGTAAGTTGAAAGCGGCTGGAGTTTTAATCCGAAATCTTGCGGATTTTCGCCGATGATCGCCGCCGCGAAAAATTTCGGCACGTATTTAAAGTTTTCCGATTGAAACTGTTTGGAAAGAATTTCGCCTTTGGAAATCAGCGTCCAAAAATCGCGCGGCAAACCTTCGTTCGCATCCAGAGCTTTTTGCAGATTAGTGCTTAAACCGCCTTCGCCGCTGTTATAGCTGCCGATTGCCAGCGGAACGCTCGCCGGACCCGTGCCGTAGCGTCCGGTCAAAGCCTTCATATACGAAGCCGCCGCCCGCGCCGCCGGTTCCGGTTTGCACCGGTCGTCCGGGCTTGAAGGCGACGCGCCTTTTATCACACCTTCGCTCGGCTCGAAATGAATTTTCGCGGTGGCAAACGTAAACTGAAACATTCCGAGCGGTCCGGTCGGGCTTTGCAGACAAACGCAGTGTTCCGATTCGATCATCGCCAGATAAAGTCCGATGCGCGGATCAATTCCTTTTTCGTTAAAAGCACGGACGATAAACGGTGCGTTTTTGCTCGCGCGTTCGTAAGTTACCTGCAAACTGTCGCCGAATTTACAGGTGCTTAATGATTTGACGTTGATGCGCCGGGCGAAACCGTCGGCAAAACCTTTGATCTTATCAATCGCTTCGGAAGGTATTTTATCGCTCGTGCTGTTGCCGATAATCTGCGCGACGCGCATCGCTTTCGCTTCCAAATACTGCCGCCGCTCGCTGTCCGACATTTCCAGATATTTTTTTCCGGCGGGCAAAACGACGTTCGCTCCCGTGTTCGCGGCTTCGGGCGAATCGGTTAAACTCGTGTTGTCGGAAACGGTCGCCGCAGTTTTTTCCGCTTTCGGCGTTGCGGTCGGAGTCGGCGTTGCATCTTTTTCCTTTTCGTCGTTCGGCTCGTCATTAAAATCGTCAGGATCATCGGTTTGGACAATTTCCGGTTTGCTGTTTCCCAAAACCGTGTAGCCGATGAAAACCGCCGAAATGCTGAAAACGAAAAGCGCGACGGCGATGACCGCAACCGGAATAAGATACGCGGGATTTTGCGCCGAAGCTGAAACGGAGTTTGAATTTTGATTATTCGGGGTGATCTGCGCGGGTGTTTGTTTTTCTGAAATTCTGACTTTCAGGTTCGTGAAATGACCTATTTTTATTGTGTCGCCGTTGTTGAGCGGCGTTCCGCTGCCCGTAACTTTCACGCCGTTGACAAAACTGCCGTTCGACGAGTTTTCGTCAACTATCCAAACGCGGCTGCCGCCGTCGCTGTAAACCGTCGCGTGCAGACGCGAAAGTCCGTCGTCCGGGAAGCGAAAATCGGCTTCGCTGCCGCGTCCGAAAGATATTTTTTCACCATCGAGCGCAATTTCTTTTGAACCTTCCGGTGTCGGATATGTGAAAATTATTTCGCGCATTTTTAAGAATCGAACCCGAATAAAATTTTTATTCGGGTTGTCAGTTAGCCAAATTAAAGAATATTGCCCGCGAAAAACGCGAAAAACGCGAAAAAGCGCGAAAAAGAAGAAGATTAGTTTCTTTAGCTTTATTTTTAGCGTATTTCGCGTTTTTCGCGGGTAATATTCTCATAATTTTTATAACCGGCAGTCCGGGTTAAAATTTTACATTGTTACTTTATACAATTCCGAAAGCGGTTTGTCTTTTTTCAAGCCGAATTTTTGCGGATTTTCGGCGACGATTCCGGCGGCAAAGAATCTGGCAATCTGCTCGCGTTCCTGCGTGGTTTTGACTGCATTCCAAAAATCCGAACGGTCGGCGGGCAAACTCGCCTTCCAAACGCCCGCGTCCTGCGGAGATTTTCCGAAAGCCGCCGCGCTGTAAATTAAATCGCCGTCAAATACGCCGTAAACAATTGACTTCATATAAAGCGCGGAGGCTTTCGCCGCGCAATTCTGCGATTTATCCGCCAGAGTTTCCGCACCGCACGAACCGTTGTAAGCATTAGCCGTGACGAATTCGTTCGACATTCGCCATAAACCTTCGTCATTTCCTTGTTTTGCCGGAACGAATTTGCTGCGGCTCATCGCTAAAATAAAGCCGAGCGGCGCATCTAAGTTTTGTTCCTGAACGTAAGCGACGTTGATCGCATCACGAAACGCGGCGGCGCGTTCATAATAACCTTCCTGCGCGTATTCGCCGGTTTTTTTCTGCACTTCGGCGAGAAACTGCGGATTTGAAACTTTATACGCGAAATTACCGCCGAATTGTTTCACCAGTCGTTCGGACATATTCTTTACGTCAACCAGCGAAACTTTGCCCGTCGTCGTTTTCGGAGTCGGTTTATCGTCAACTTTAACTATTTCGGGAGCCGGAGTCGGTTTGACGGTTTCGCGCGTATCGAAAGCGAGCGCGACGACATTTGGCTGGACAATTTTATTTCCGCTTTCGTCTACTAAAACGATTTGCAGATTATGATCAAAACCATCTGCTAATTCAGGAAATTCCTTCGGGTCGAGCGTCGCGGTAAAAGGTTTTTCCGTCGCTTTGGCAAATTCCACGCCGTCAATCGTAAAAATCGCGCGCGAAACGCAGCCGGCGTTTTCGATTTCGACTTCGATTTCGGCGGCTTTGATAATCGTATCGCCGGATTCAGGGCTGCTGATAAAAGCCTTCGCATCGCACGCCGGACTGCTTCGCGTGTAATAAATCAAAGCCGCCGCAAACACGCCGATAACCGCTAAACCGCAGACCGCGCCCGCGATCAATAAAATTTTCGGCGATTTTGAAACCGCTTCGGCATCCGGTGAAGCCGCTGCTGTTGCCGCCACCGGATTTTCAGATTCGGCTGCGACCGGCGCGGCTGCCGCGCCGGTATTTTGCGGTTCGTTTTCACTTGGAAATTCGACTTCGACGACGCTCGTTCCGCCGAATGCGATGCAGTCGCCGTCATTGAGCATTATTTCGCCTTTGAGCGGCGTGTCGTTGACGCTCGTGCCGTTGCTGCTGCCTAAATCAATCAGCCATAAATCGTCGCCGCGCTTTTCGATTTCGGCGTGATAGCGCGAAACATTTGAATCGTCGGCGAAAGAAACGCTGTTGTCCGAAGCGCGTCCGAATGACACTACGCCTTCGCCGACTGTAAGTTCCTTTTCGTTAAATTTTAATTTTGCGTCCGGCATTTTTATATTTTAAGACAAAATTTTAAGACAAAAAGGAAAAGAAAACCGGCAGCCAAACTTTATCGTTTCGCTCAATTTCATTCCAATAAAGATCAAACCAATTTTCAAATTCAAAAAATCAAATCGCCTCTATTTGGCTTATTTTCGATAGCTTTTACAGGCTGTTCCTAGACGGGTGAACGGCGAAATATTTGCCTTTGTCTGAAATCAAAGTGATTTACAAAGTGTAAAAAGAAGTGAAAAAAATCAGTAAAAAAAGGCGAAATTCAATTCATAGTTAACGTGTTAAATAATCGGTAAAAAATAAAACGTAAACCAGAGCTAAAAACGCGGCGGCAAAAACCAGCATCGCCGTGATGCCGAAAACGGTAAAAATAAATCCCTTTTTCGCGCTTTCCGCATCGTCGTTTGCGGTCGCTTCGGAATCAACGTCTTCCGCGCTGAACTCTTCAAAAATATCCGGCTGCGCTTCGACAGGCGCGTCCGGGACAATTTTCTCAGCCGGAATCGAAGCCTTCAAATCGGATAAACTCATATTGTGCATTGTTATATCCGGCATATCTTCGCGCGACGGCGGCGCGTATAAATTTGATAATTTTTCGTCTACCGGCGCGGGCTGCTTTATCGGCGGAGTGTAAATTTCGGCTTTGTCCGACTTCAAAGGACAATAACCTTCTGAAACGCGAAAACTCGGTTCGGGCATTTTCCATCCGTCTCTTTCGGTTTCCTTGATTGGATTTTTGAGCGGATTCGTCATTCCCCAATCATCTGTCGGCGGAATATTTTGCGGCGCGGCTAGTTCGTCAAGCGACTGATTTTCCTGATTGAATTTTTCATTCATTGCTTTCTCCGTAGATATTTAATTAAATTCCGTTTTAATAAAAGCCGGGCAAAGTTGAAAAATTTGACTTAAAAACACGAATTGTAAATTTTTCAGCGCGAATACATCTATTTCGGTAAATCCAAAACGTCGGAGCGGGTAATAATGCCGGTGATTCGTTTAAAATCTTCAATCAAAACGGCGGGAGATGCGTGCAGTTTCGCTTTGATTATCTCGGAACCCGCGTCCACGTCAACAATCGGAAAACTTTTTTCCATCACTTCGCCGACGCTCACGTCCAGCAATTCGCGGTTTTCAATCAGCCGCGTCAAAATCCGGCTTTCGCGCAGACTGCCGACCGAAACATTATCTTCCAAAACCGGAATTTGCGTGATGCCGTTTTCGTTCATTACTTTTAGAGCCGCCGCAATTGTTTCAACAGGCGTAACGAAAATCAAATCTTTCGGCGAATCCGAATTTTTCGTTTCGTTGATTAAACCGGCGGTGATTTTTTGCGGTTCGAGCAGAAGTTTTTCCTTCATCCATTCGTCCGAATGATGTTTGGTCAAATAATGCTCGCCCGTATCGCAGACGATGAAAACGACAACCGCATTTTCGTCGAGCGGTTTCGCCACCTTCAATGCTCCGGCGAAAATCGTGCCGGTCGAGCCGCCGCAGAAAATTCCTTCGTGCCGACCCAATTGACGCGACATCTCAAACGATTCGCGGTCGGTGATATTGATGATTTCGTCAACCAGTTTCATATCGGCATTGCCGACCGGAATGTTTTGCCCGATGCCTTCGACCAGATACGGTGTCGCTTCCGGCGCGTGTCCGGTTTCCTTATATGTCTTGAAAATCGAACCGTACGGGTCGGCACCGATGATTTTTATATTCGGATTTTTTTCCTTTAAAT
>JALYQJ010000520.1 GCA_030855875.1 Acidobacteriota bacterium | reverse complement strand
GTGTAAAAAACTTTTGGCTGATAGCAGTTGTTTCGTTTCTGTTCGTATTCGGAGCAAATTGCTCACGAAATTCTTCGCCCGACCAACTCACGATGGGAAATCCGGTGACGAAAAAAATTATGAACGATGAAGTTCATAGTTATACCGCCGAGCTTGAAAAAGGGCAGTTTGTTAATTTATCGGTCAAGCAGCGCGATGTAGATGTAATCACCAAAGTATTCACGCCGACGGGCGAACTGATCGGCGAATTCGATACGCCGACGAGCGGGCGCGGCACCGAACAAATCAGAATCGGCACGGATACGGCGGGCGAATATCGTATTGAAATTTATACACTATCGGAACGCGCCGAACCGGGCGAATATAAATTGGCAATAGCCGATTTTCGCCCGATTACCGAGCGCGACCGTAATATTCTTACAGCCGTTAAACTTCATCAGGAAGCCGATAAACTGCGTTCCCAGAAAGAAACTATGCCGGACTCGCTTCCGGTTTATGAAAATGCATTGCAGATTTGGCGCGAACTCGGCGAGCAATCGGACGAAGCGAACACTCTGCGGGCGATGGGTTTTGCTTATCAAAGATTAAACGAACTCGAAAAAGCCAAAGAGCATTTCGGGAAGGCGTTGGAAATCTGGGAAAAGACCGGAGATTTGCGCTCGGCGGCATTTACGCACATTATTCTCGGCGTAATCGCTAAAAAACAAAACGATTTGGAAACGGGTTTGCAGGAAGATTTGAAAGCCCAGCCGCTTTGGAAGCAGGCGGACGATCTGCCCGAATATACGCAAAATTTGGTGCGAATCGGCAACGATTATATCAAACTGCAAAGTAACGCAGAGGCACTCAAGTATTTCGAGCAGGCTCTCGATTCCAGCCGCCAAGTCGAACGCAAGTCCGTCCAAGCGTATGTTTTAAGCGAATGCGGAAACGCGCAGGCAACAGTCGGAAACAAAGCGGAGGCTTTGAATTTTTATCGGCAGTCGCTTGAATTATGGAGAAATCTCAAACAGGAAAAAGTCGTTGCGAGCCTTGAGGAGAAAATCGCCAAATTAGAAGCGAATTAGTTTTTTAACAATTCATCAATCAAAGCCAAAACTTCTTTGATCGCCTGCGGCACGGCTTTTCTGACCGGCGGGCGCAAGCCTTCGACTGCATCGTCAACGTATTCCGGCTGACAGCCGACCAGAAATACTTTCAGCGGACAGACGTTTAAGGCTTTCGCCATCAGCAAAACTTTCGACGGATCGGCGTAATGCATATCAACCATTGATTCGTGTAGTTTTTCGTCTGTTATTTCCGTTTGATGTTCGAGCGGTTCAAGCACGAAAAGCGTTCCGGCTTCCGCTCCTTTTTCCACCGCGTCAACCACAACCAGAGCGTCGTAACCGTTCATTAATTCCTGCACAAGACCGATGCCGCCGATGCCCGCTTCGTAAATATCAACCGCATCGGGAAGATTATGATTTTTCGTTAATTCTTCAACCACTCTGATACCGAAGCCGTCATCGCCGCGCAGGACATTGCCCATTCCAGCTACCAGAATTTTCATAATGACTAGAGAAATCTTTCCGTATTAATTTATCTCTAAATAATTTATCACTATTGCCTGTATAAGAAACAGACAGATATGACGTAAATGTTAATTCGAACCGACAAAACCGACAAATTTGGATTTCATCCATTAAACCGTCAGTAACGAAGCCATTGCATAATTCAATTTGTTTACCAGAAGCTATCTCTCCGACAACTTGAATGAAAATGTTTATTTTCATTACCAATACGTTACCAAAAGTTGAGCGGAAGAAAAGAGAATTGAGTAATTAAAACTGACCCGTTTTTGTTCGCGTGAGTTTTCGACTGTATTGATTAATAATTAGAATTACGGTCTTTAAATTTACTGTCTTGGGACTTTGCGCTATGAAAAAAAGGAAAATTTGATGCAGGTAAAAAAAACATTCGACACGGAAAACGATTTTTCGAGTGCGGACGAAGCTCCGGTGAGCAATCAATACGCGGTTATTTTCGCGCTCTGGCTGTTGGTCTTTTCGGCGAGCAGTCAATTGATGATCGTCGTGGCAATGCTTCCGGCAATCGGCGAGCAATTGGCAATTTCAACCGCCCGACAAGGCTTGCTGGTGAGTTCTTACGCCGTGATGGTCGGGATTTTCGCGCTCGTCGCCGGTCCGGTGTCGGATAAAATCGGTCGGCGGCGAATGCTGCTTGCCGGTTCCGGGCTGATGACGGCGGCACTCGCGCTGCACGCCGCTGCCGATAGTTACGCGATGCTGCTGACGGTTCGCACACTCGCCGGAGTTGCGGGCGGCGCATTGTCCGGCGCGGCGGTTTCCTACGTCGGCGATTATTTCCCCTACGAACGGCGCGGCTGGGCGAATGGCTGGGTGATGTCGGGCATCGCTGCCGGACAAATTGCCGGCGTTCCTTTGGGCGCACTGCTCGCCGAAAAACTTGGATTTCGCACACCGTTTTTAATTTTCGCCGTGACGATGGGCGCGACATTTCTGCTGATTCTCAAATGTGTTCCGCAACCGGATGTCGTGCGGGACGAGCAGAAATTATCCGTCGGCAGGGCGTTCAAAGAGTATTTCCTGCTTCTCAAACAAAGTGAAATTCTGATTGCGGCGACGGTTTTCGGTCTGTTGTTTTTCAGTATGGGACTCTACATCACATATCTTCCGGCGTGGCTCACCGAATACCGAGCGGCAACACCGAACCGCATCGCCGCGCTTTTTTTCGCGGGCGGAATTGCGAGCGTTATCACCGGTCCGATAGTCGGAAAACTTT
Organism: Acidobacteriota bacterium; assembly: GCA_030855875.1. GTDB lineage: Bacteria > Acidobacteriota > Blastocatellia > Pyrinomonadales > Pyrinomonadaceae > SXVE01. The sequence continues at coordinate 799 of JALYQJ010000520.1, read as the reverse complement.
CGGATACGTTGGGCAGAAAACCTTTGATTTTAACGTCGAGTTTGGGATTGATAATTTTGATGGGCGGCGTAACATTTGTCGTTCAGGAATTTTGGCTGGCGTTTCCGGTTTTCTTTTTAAGCTCAATTCTTTTCGCCGCGCGGATGTCACCGTTTCAAGCTCTGCTTTCGGCTCTTGTTTCGAGCGAAAAGCGCGGCGCGTTAATGAGTTTGACGGTCGCGCTCGGTCAGGTCGGATTCGCCTCCGGTGCGGCTCTTGCCGGAGTTATCTATTCCGAACTGGATTATCGGAGCAGCACTTTTGCGGGCGCGGTTATCGCTCTCATCGCCGCCGCGCTCATCTGGCGACGGCTTCCCGAACCGAAGACTTCAAAATAAACTTTCAAATAAGCAGGTAAGAAAAAGTTTCGCGGCATTTTGAAAAGTTCAGAGTCCAAACTTCAGTTTGCAGTTTCCGCCGCGCTTCGCTGGCGGAAAACACGCGCGGGGCGTGGACTCTAAACGGGGCGCAAAACATTTCACTACTTTTGCTTAAGTGCTTACAACTTCAGTCATAACCAAATTTCCGCACTAAAGTTTAACAATAAAAAGCCGCTGAACATCATTTAAGATTTATTCAGCGTCTCTTTATTTTTGATGAACGGTGTTTATTTTTCTTCGGGAATATCTTTCGTGTTTCCGCGTTCGAGTTTAGCGAAACGCGAGGTCGGCAGCCATTCCGGCATTTTGTCGGTTTCAGAAATGCGCCAGCCTAAAATTCCCATTACCTCGGCGACCGTTTCCGCGCCTTCCCACGCCCA
>JALYQJ010000456.1 GCA_030855875.1 Acidobacteriota bacterium | reverse complement strand
GTATATTATCGGTCTTTCGCTCGTTTTTACCGGCGCGTTTTTCATCGGTTTTCCGCTCGGCAGAATCGTCGGCAGACGGCAAATGCGTCGTCAACTTGAAACTGAACACGACATCATCGAATCGCTGACGCTCGTTCCCAAAACGCGCTGGAGATTCGGCAAAACGGACATTCTGAGTGCCGAAATTATCGAGAAAAATACGGAGGTCGGAAGATGAACGAACCGGAATTTTCATTACGTGAACAGCTCGATTTTTTAGACTCGCAAGTGTCCTTAATGGAAGAAGTCGCCAAGGTTTTTGTTGACGCGGATTTAGTGACGAAAGCCGATACGCAGCGCGACGTGGATTTGATGAAAAGCATCCGCGAAACGATTCGGTTTGAACACCTGATCGAACAGGCGGCAAACGCTGAAAATCAGGCGTTGCCGGAAGAAACAATATGCTGAAAATTTTCGACGCAATTTCAAAAAGTTCGCTGCCGCGCGTTACTCAGGCGGAAATCGTCTGCGGCGATTGCGGCGGCGACGAAACTTTACCAATACGCACAAATATAACGGGCGACGGTCGGTGTGCCGTCTGCGGCGGTCGCTCGTTTGTTCCGGCTTCGACGCTTTGCGAAGCTCTGGCACGGCATTTAAGACTCAAAAATACAGTAGAGAGGCAAATAGAAAATGAAAAAAAATATCAAAACCGCCAAACAAGCGGAGATTACATCGCAGCTGAATCAACTTTTCGGAATTAAGGAAGAGCGCATTCTTTTTCTCAATCCGCGCGACGAAAACGAACCGTGGATTCCGCCGTCCGAACTCGAATCAATCGCCCGGCAGGTCAGCGGATTTAAGACGATCAGCGTGACGCACGACAAATTTATATCGGAAACGTCGCAGATCGTTTATATGGCATCGGTCGTTGACAACTCGGACAGAACATTTCTGCGTTCCGGCGTGGCGAAACTCGGCGAACAGCCGAACGGCGAAGATATTGACGTTGATGTTCTGGCTTCGGGACGCGCACTCGGCGCGGCTCTCCAAGCCGCCGGTTTTAATCCATTCAAAAGCGGTTCAATCATTGACCTGAAAGAATTCAAAGAAAACTTCAAACCGAAAAGTTTTTACCCGCAGGAAATAGAAAACCACGCGATTGAAGATGAAGCCGCGCTGCGAAACAAAGATTTGCGGCAGATTCACGCTTTAGCCGTCGAAAAAGGTTTGTGGAGTGGCGACGACGGTTCTCGTTATCGTGAGGAATTATTCCAACAATTCGGCGTTACGACTTCGGCAATTCTCGACCGGACGCAACGCGCCGCAGTCATCAACTGGCTGACGAATTATTCGGCAAAAAATTATCTCGCCGGAGTGCCGAGCGAGCTTCATCAGGACGCGATGGTGGCGTAAATAAACAGGAGGGCGTGATGGAAACAACAGCGACGACGATGAAACAACTTGCATTTCCTTTCGAGATTTTTGAAGAAGAACTTGCCAATCCGCTTTTGGGTCATAAATTGACCGACATCGAAGCGTTTATCGCCAGTCTTCTGCTCGATGCGACGAGCGAAAATCCGACGAAAACCGAAACGATTATCGAAGCGGTCAAAAACCAATTCGACGTTTCGCTCAACCGGCGCAAAGTAAAAATACTCGTCCGCTCGCTGCGCCGAAATCACGTCTTCCCGATTCTTTCGCGCCGGAGCGTTCCGGCTGGCTACTGGTGGTGCGCGTCCGCAGATGAAATGAAGGAATTCATAAAGCTCTGGCAGTCGCAGTATTTCGATGAAATCACGACGCTTTCATTGATGGTCCGACACAACTTTCCGCGTCTCGCCGGGCAGATGCGATTGAAAGAAGTTTCACCCGCCAAAAACAATGGAAACGGCGGTGAAAAAAGGGAGGCGCGATGAGTAAAAAGTTTCGACAAAAGCTGTCAGAGCGAATTCTGACGGTGATTTGTTGGCTCGTTGAACAATGGTTTGACGATGACACGGCGGAATGCGATTCCGCGATGGCAATAACCCGCGTTCATTTTCAGAATGAGCGCATAACAATTACAGGAGACATAAAAACAATGCAGTTAAAAGAAAGTCAATTCGTAATTATCACCGCAATGCCGAAAACGCGCAGCGGAAATCAGGCACAAATCGAACCGGGCAGCGTCCGAGTCGAGTTGACGGACGGAGACATCGCCAGTTTTGAACATCCGTTTGAGGGCGACGAACTGAAAATTAAAGTCGTCGGCGAAGACGGCAGCAAAAACGGCTCAACGCTGCTCACGCTGCGGGCGGACGGCATCGCGGGCGAAGGCGAGCGCGAAATTATCGGAACGCTCGATATTGTGGTGACGCAGGGCGACGCATTCGTTTTCGAGCTGCAAGCCTCCGCGCCGACTGACGAAGCGACGGAATCGGGAGAAGGAACTTCGCCCGTCGCTGAAAATCCGGGTGAATCGCCCGGCGAATCGTCGGAAAATTCACCGGCGGCTGGTTAATCAATCGGCGGCGAGGCGGACTCTTTTGTCCGTCTCGCCGTCACCACAAACAAAACACGCGATTTATTTGAAAAGTTTGTTGTCCTAAAATCTGAAATCGCATTCAGATTTTTGCAGAGCAAATTTTATTCACAGGAGAAATCTATGTCAGACGCAAAGATTGTTAAGCCGGATATTGTTCTCGAATTGACCGATGAGCAGATGCAGCAAATCGCGCCGCTGCTGGAAAAACGCCGGACGCTCAATGCCGGAATGATTTTCGGCTCGGTTGGAATTAGCGACGAGGCGCGAACCATCGCTTTGAGTTACGTTCCGCAAGATGTCGCCGTCAAAATCAGAGATTTGGCTTATCAGGAAATCGGAGGAAACAACGATGCCGTCAGCTAGAAAATACACATCCAATCAGCCTTCAATGTCGCGCCAGTCGCGCGGGCGGGCGTATGCGGCGATCAATATTCTGTGGCAGCAGATGCGACCGGATTTGCGGTTTGAAGATAAGGACGTAATCCGCGACGAAAGATTATCGTGGATTGGCGATTTTCTCGGTCTGGAAAAACTCGATTCCACGACGAAATTATCCGACAAACAAATCGGAATGCTGCTCGAAGAAATGAAACGGTTGACCGGGCAAGCATCGAAAACACCGGAAAACAACACAAAATTCGGAAAATCGCAAAATATTAATAATTCGGAAAACGCGCAGCCGGACGGCGCGGAAATTATTCATCTCGCCGGTGAAGAACAAATCTACACGATCAATAAATTAGTCGGTTCAATCGGCTGGACGGAAGACGGTTTTCGAGAGTTTTTATTTCAAAAGTTCCGTCGGCGTTCCCCACGAATGCTGACCTTCAAAAAAGCCAATTCGCTGATGATGATTCTGCTGAACATCGCCGCCGACAAACACCTTCGAGCGCAGGGCAAAACGAAAATTTCACGCCAAATGACGGCGGAATATATTCCGGTTTTGAAAAGGAAATTACAAATAGGAGATTAAAAATGTATTCAGATTCTGCTAAAGGACAGATATTTATTGTCGGCGAAATGTCTTGCTGTATTTGCGGCGAAGCGATGACGCAGGAGCATGTTGACAAAGGAGAAGCGATTTTTTCAGGCATTGCGAGCCGTCTGCCGGTTGTGAATATTATCGCGCACGTTAATCATTTTTATTTGAAAGATAAAAATGTCCGCAAAACCAAAGACTACAAATTAAATATGATGAAATTCGCGCTCGCCGTCGGACGCGATAACGGCAGTTTGTCGCGGGAACAGGAAGCCGGAGCATTGGCGCAAATTAAACAATTGGAAGGTCTTTAAATCTGCCGCGACCGAACAGGAAATAGTTATGCAAAGAAATATATATAAAAACCAAATAAACAGTGCAAAACGGAAAGGTCGTATCGTTGTCGGCGAATTTGAAATAGGTTCCGACAAGATGGTGAGGGCAATTATTGAAAAAACGAGCTTTGACAAAGATACCGTCGAAACTATTTACGGCAATTTATTTCCGACGGCAATTTATAGTTTTGATCACGCGGTCGAGGCGCAAAAATTTCTCAATGCCGCGTGAAGTTGAAAAATCAAATCGCCGGACACAAAGCCGCATTCACAAGGCTCAAAAATAAGACAAACGAAAATGGAAATGACGTGGAGAGATAAATCATTAGCGGCAATTCACATTAAATTTACAAGATGCCGCGCCGAGAGTCCGCAGCGCACGGTTTCCGACATTATGAAGGAAATCAAACCGCTCGCATACAAGGTTTTCGGAAATACGCATCCGACAAAAATTTGGCGAAAAGCCTGTGATGATTACGAGCGCGACGCGAAGAAAATGTATGAATTATGAATAAGGAAATGACAGACCCGGCGCAATTGCCGACAGATGTAAAAGTGAAATTATTGGCGATTCGGGATGCCTTGGTTATCGAAGACTACGACGAAGCCTGGCATCAATTATATTCGATAGCTTGTCCGAGTTTCCAAGAATTTGAGCCGTGGGCAAAACTTGAAAATGTATCTCAATAAAATCCAACTAAAACAGCGCGGATGGTCGTTGAAAATGGTCGCAGATTTTCTCAGCGACCCGGACGACGTAAAGCCGCTCGGCAGATATTGTGAGCAGCTCGAATTACCTTTCCGAAGTTTCTGATTTATTTCTTCAGCGGCGCGGTCGCTCGCTGAATCTTTCGCCGCTCGACTGGCAGACGATTTCCGAATGGGAAAGTTCTGGCATTCCTCTGCACGTCGTCTGCCGCGCCATTAACGACGTTTTCAACAAATATGACGAGCAGCCGAAAGCCAAACAAAGCGCGATCAAATCAATTTCCTATTGCGCCGAAGCCATCGAAGCCGGTTTTGAAGATTGGTGTAAATTGCAGGTTGGGCGATAATTAAATTGAAAGTGGCTGTTTTTACCTAATGTCCATTGGATTGTTCGGCGTGTCGTGATTAACACGCAATTAAAAAACTATGAATAAAACAATTACAACCAGCAAAAACACGAGTGATAGCAGTAAATTATTGCAGTTTAAGAATACAGAAAACCAAACTGTATTCATCGCATATTCGGAAATCGCTTCATTTGAAAATGTCAAAAATGAAACGGGTCGAATTTGGACGAAGCAAAAATTGGTTTTTCTTGTTTCCTTAGAGTCGTTGCAAACCGTCGAATTTTCAATCGGTCTTTATGCGGCTAAAGTTTTCGCACTGGAGAAGCAAAGATGAAACCAAGAAACGCCGAACGACCGAATTAACGCGGGACAAACCCGCAGGGAGTCAACATTATGGAAAACAAAAAACTAACCAAACAAGATAGCGGTTTGTCCTCGCAATTATTGTGTTAGAGGATATTAAATGGTAGAATATAAGCAGTTTAAGAGAATGCGACAACATTCTCTTAAAC
>JALYQJ010000448.1 GCA_030855875.1 Acidobacteriota bacterium | reverse complement strand
TTTTAAGATATTTAGAAGAAAAAGTTGGACGCGAAAAGTTTGATAAATTTGTGCGCGGCTATTTTGACAAATACGCTTTTCAAAGCATCACGACCGAAACTTTCGTCGAGTATTTACAAAAGAATTTGCTTGCCGCGAATCCTAAATTAGTTTCAATGACTGACGTTAACGAATGGATTTACAAAGCCGGTTTGCCGAAAAACGCGCCGCAGCCGCAGTCGGACGCTTTCGCCAAAGTCGAAACGCAAGCGAAAAATTATCTCGGCAGAAAAATCGCGGTCGGCGCGATTGAAACCAAATTATGGACGACGCAGGAATGGCTTCATTTCTTGAAAACTCTGCCGACGAATTTGAGCGCGAAACAAATGACGGAACTCGACGCAGCGTTTACTTTAACAAAAAGAGGCAATTCGGAAATCGCGTTTCAATGGCTTTTGATGTCCATTCGCAACGATTACGCGGCGGCAAATCTGCGTCTCGAAGAATTTTTAACTTCAATCGGGCGGCGCAAATTCGTCAAACCTTTGTTTGACGAACTCGCCAAAACGCCCGAAGGAACAAAACGCGCTAACGAAATCTACGCCAAAGCGCGTCCAGGTTATCATCCGATTACGGTCGCCTCGGTTGACACGATTTTGAAATGGAAAAACTCATAATCGTCGGAGCGCGGACATCCTTGTCCGCCATATTGCGCCAGCGATGAAAAACGCTTCGGTTATTTTAATATTAAATATAATCGAGGGTTTTTCATCGCCTTTCGGCGATAATGCGGACATGATGTCCGCGCTCCCGGTTAAAAAAATATGACTAATAAAATTTTTGCGCGAATCTTTTTCGTTTATTTTACGTTCGGACTTTGCTTGATTTTCGCGTTTCCCGCGTCGAATTTTTCGCAGTCAACATATTTCCCGGCGGTAGGCGACAACTGGGAACGTCGCAGCCCCGAACAGGCGAAAATGGATGCGGCGCGGCTCAAAGAAGCCGTTGATTTCGCTGTCGCCAACGAATCGAAAGCTCCGCGCAATCTCGAACTCGCGCATTATCAAACCTTCGGGCGCGAACCGTTCGGCGAAGCTGTCGGCGCATTCAAAGAGCGCGGCGATCCGACCGGAATTGTTTTACGCAACGGCTATATCGTCGCCGAATGGGGCGATTCGCAAAGAGTTGATATGACTTTTAGCGTCACGAAAAGTTTTCTTTCAACTGTCGTTGGATTAGCGTTTGACCGTAAATTAATCAAAAGTCTGCAAGAGCCGGTGCGAAATTATTCCGCTCCGGTTTCGATTTATCAGCCGACGGAAAAATACGACGACGCGGAAAAGTTCGGCAAACCGCGTCTTCTCGATATTTTTGCAACCGAACACAATCGCAAAATCACATGGGAACATCTTTTGCGGCAAACCAGCGATTGGGAAGGAACGCTTTGGGGCAAACCCGATTGGGCGGACAGACCCGACCGCGATGCAAACAACTGGCTCAATCGAAAAAGAAACGAACCCGGCGCAGTTTATGAATACAACGACGTGCGCGTTAATGTTTTGGCTCTAGCCGCGCTGAACGTCTGGCGGCGACCTCTGCCGCAGGTTTTGAAGGAATATGTAATGGACGAAATCGGCGCGTCAAGCAGTTGGCGTTGGTTCGGTTATGAAAATTCGTGGATTGTAATGGACGGTCTGCCGGTGCAATCGGTCAGCGGCGGCGGACATTGGGGCGGCGGAATGTTTATCTCGGCGCGTGATATGGCGCGTTTCGGGTTGCTGACTTCACAAAACGGAAAGTGGCGCGGACGACAGATTCTTTCGGAAGAGTTCGTTCGGCAAGCGAAAACGCCGACCGCCGCGCAGCCGACTTACGGTTTTATGAACTGGTTTTTGAACACGGACAAAAAATATTATCCGAACGCGCCCGCGTCCGCCTTCGTTCACGTCGGCAACGGCACGAACATTATTTATATTGACCCGGAAAAAGATTTAGTAATCGTCGCACGTTGGATTGAAAACGGTAAGATTGACGAATTTATTCAGAAAATCAATCAAAGTTTGAAATAAATGATTAGAGAAATCGTTTATTTGTTTTTGCAAAATACTAATCGCAAAAAGTAAAAGCCTTCGACAGATGCCGAAGGCTTTTGTTTCAAACATTAAAAATGTTCAAAAATTAGTAGCGTCCGCCGCCGCCGCCGTATCCGCCGCCGCCGCCGCGATTTCCGCCGCCGCCGCCGCCGCTGCGTTCTTCGCGCGGTC
>JALYQJ010000385.1 GCA_030855875.1 Acidobacteriota bacterium | reverse complement strand
GCGTGATGAAATTTGTTTCGCAGCGCGGAAATATGGTATGTAATCTTTCGCCGCCGCGTCGCCAGATTATCGGCGAGCGTCGGTTCTAATTCCGATAATGCGCGGTCTAATTTGTTTAATTCGAGGTTGATTTTTTCTTCGGCTTCGGCAAACATTTCCGCCGTTTCGCGGTTCAGAAATTTTTCGACGATTTGCGGCAGTAAATTTTCGTAACCGACGAATAAATCCTTTAATTCCAAATCATATTTTTCCAGCGTTCGGGCGTGTTTCGGCTCGACAATCGTAAAACTCTGACGATGAAAAATCGGTGTAATCGGTCGTTTTAATATACGATAAACCTCGCCGCTCTGGGCGAAATACGCGATTTCAGCCGCGCCGCCGAAATAGCACACCGTCGGCAGCAAGTAATCCTGCACAACCGAACGCAAAACCACGCTCGGACTAAATCTGCCCGGTTCTCTTTCGGCGATTTCGGCAAGTTCATCTAAGGTAAACTCCCGAGCGTTGTCCTTGGTATTGAATGTTCCGCTTTCGCTTTTTTTGAGCGCGTTGCGCGTATGGTCTTTCGCCTGCCAGAAAAGTGGAAAATAATCTTCGCCGATTAAAACCTGCGCGTGATAGCCGTTTTCCTGCAACTCGCGGCTTCGCTCACGCAATGCCGAAACGATTTCTTCCGATTTTTTTATAGCTTCGACATAAACCGGCGCAGCCAGTTTCTTTAATCCTTCGTCGAGCGGACAAAGAATTATCAAGCCGTATTCGCCGAAAAGTTTGTTCAAAAATCCGGCAAACGCATCGCCGTAATAAGAACCGGATTTCCACGATTCTTCGATTGTCTTTTTTAATTCCGTCGTAAATTCAGTAATGGGAAGTTCGGCAAAAAGCTCGTCAATCGTTTGTTTGATCGAATCGTCGAGTTTGATATAACCGACCGGCAGATTTTCGTAACAGCGTTTCGGCTCGTTTTTCAATTCCGACAACTTTGCGTTGCGGTCAAGGACAAAAGTTTTTGAAACTTCCTCGAAATCGTGGTCTTCGGTCGCCACCCAAAATACCGGAACGGCTTTAAATCCGCGACCGCGCAGACATTCGGTTAAACGGACGGCGGAAAGTGCTTTGTAAATCGTGTAAAGCGGACCCGTAAAAAGCCCCGATTGCTGTCCCGTGACGACCGCCACGCAGTCGGATTCGCGCAATAGATTGATGTTTTCCAAAGTTTTGTCGCTCGCTCCGCATTTTTTGTTCATCGCTTCGAGCGCGTCGCAAAGTTGGCTGCGGTCGGCTTTGTGATTGGCTAAAACTTCTGGAATTCGTGCGGAAATTTGCGTGTGCGATTCGACTACCGACGGATAATATCGCTTCAACGCCAACGGATTTTGTTGATATTCAACGAAAAGTTTGGATTGCTGCGGAATTTCCGAAAAAGATAGACCTTCGGTTTGCAGTATAATTTTACCGCTTGGACAGGGACAAACAATTTCTTGCTTCACATTTTTTGCTCCTAACTTCTACGATTATAATTTTTTGCCGGTCAATCTACCAAACATAAAACAAAAAAAGAGACGGTCACGAATAACCATCTCTTAATTACTGATTTAATTCGGTTTAATTTCCGCCGGTCGCCACTCGCGGACGGGTTAAATTGTCTTTCGTCGTCAAGCTTTCTTTCGTGTTTGTCGGCTCTGCCGCGGCGGTTTCCGTTTTTCGTTCGATCAGATAAACACCCGACGAATGCGAACCGGCGTAAATTCGGTTTGAATCCTGCGGATCAAACGCCATCGCCCAAACTCTGCGGCTCGGAACTTTCATTGATTTTGAATCAACGCGCTTCCAATTCATTCCGCCATTATCGGAAAAAAAGATTCCGCCGTCGGTTTCGAGTGCGCTCGAAACGAAAATTTCTTCGGAGTTATTCGGGTTAATCAAAATGCTCGTGTAATTTCCCAAAGGTAGATTGCCGCCGCGCCGCGTCCAGGTCTTGCCGCCGTCACGACTTAAATAAAATGTCTGCGATGTTCCGACATAGACATAATCGGGACGTTTCGGATCGGTCGTAATCGAACTGACCGGAAGATTTTCCGGTGCGCCGCCGACTTTCTGCCACGTCGTGCCGTTGTCGCGCGAAACCAGAACGCCGGAAGTTGCCGTTCCGACCCAGATTGTTTCCGGCTGAAGCGGAGTCGAATAAACGACAAATATATTTTCATCAACGCCTTCGCCGAGCGAAATTTTCTCCCAGGGCTTCGTCATATCATAACTGCGATATAAACCTTTGTCAGTTCCGGCAAAGATGCCGTTTTTGCCGTCTTCGGTATAAGTTAAAACTTTTACCTTTTCCGTAAATGCAACAATAGGTTTGGGTTCGGCTGTAATCGGTTCCGGCACGACGGGCGGCGGAATCGGTTTAACGACTTTCGCTTTTGTCGCGCTTGCTTTACCTTTTACAGTTCTTTTCGCCGGAGTCTTTTTGACGGGTTTCGGTTTCGGCGGTGCAATGTGCGTCCAATTTACGCCGCGATCAATTGATTGAAACAAACCGATATTCGTTCCCATATAAAAATTGTTGGCGTTCGTGCGGTCTTGAAGAATCGCATACGGCGAAACCCGGTTAATGTCGAGATTTTTCGCCTGCTGCCAGCTTACGCCGCCGTCATTGCTGGTAAAAACAAAGCCGCCGCCGGTCGCCGTATTATGCGTCGTCGCGTAAAGCCGGTTCGGAATTTCGCGGTCGGGCGTGACCGAGTAAGTAAAACGGCTCGTGAAATTATCGTTTGTCGGGACAAAGTTTTTGCCGCCGTCGCTGGAAACCATAACGCCATAATTGTTTGTTCCGATGTAAACTTTGTTCGGTTCGTCTCCGTGAACGGCAATTGAATTAATTTCCAAATCGCGGCGAGTCGTCAAAGTCCACGCTTTTCCGCCGTTAGTCGTCATCCAGAAGCCTTCAGTCGTGGCGGCGTAAACCGTTCCGGGAATTGTCGGGTGCTGAACAATATCGCGTGTGCGGCGTGACTGCGCCGGAATTCCCTGAATTTTCGCCCACTTTTCACCGGCATTAAATGATTCGTAAATTCCGCTGCACGCCGAAGCGACGATATGATTCGCGTCGCGCGGATTAATCGTGATCGCAAAAACATCGGAATCGTCAATCATTCCGTTTTTAATCAAACGCCAGTTTTTTCCGCTATCCGTAGATTTGTATGCCCGCCACCACGTTCCGGCATACATTGTGTTTGATGTGCGCGGATCTACCGCCAGCGAATCAATATTTATCGGCATCGTATCGGAAGAGATTTTTTCCCAATCATCGCCTGAATTTTTTGAAATCCAAACGCCTTCGGTCGTTCCGACCAGCAAAATTTTCGGGTCGGCGGTTGATTGCGTCATCGAGTGAATTGATTCTTTCTTCAATTCTTTAGCTTCCTTCCAGTTTAGACCGCCATCGGTTGATTTAAAGAAACCGCCCGGAGATTTATGCCGGTGTCCTGAAGTATAAATTACATTAGAATTTTGAGAATCAACTATCAATTGGTCAAGAACGAGTTGAGGACGATTTAGATTAACCAGCAGCCGCCACGATTTTCCGGCATCATATGAAGTGTGAATCTGCCCGTCGAGTGTGCTGATATACAAGCGATTTTTGTCCTTCGGATCAATGGTGATGACGCGCACGTCGCCGCCGCTCGGTCCGACCACTTCCCAATTGCCGAACTTTTCAGGGTCGGAAATTACATTCTTCTCAGCCAGTAAAGGCGTAATGCTCGACAAAAGCATAGCAGTTACAGCCAACAAGAAACTGATTTTGAAACTGATTTTTTCTTTAATTCTTGAATTCATATTTTTATTGATGACTGGAATTGAGACTCTCAGGATGTTTTGTAATTAGAATCAAATTCTAATTATACAGATGACGATTTACTGATGTTTGTTTGCATCAGAACAACCGCAAAGAAAGGATTGTTTTTCGGAAAAAGTTTACCGGGTGCATTCGACAGTTTTATTTTACACAATTCCGCCGATTAGTCAACATCCTTAATTTTCTAATATTTGTCCGCTTTTAGATAAACAATAGAATTAACTTTCGACCGAACTTGTTGGACTACTTACTTTAATTTGGTTCACAAAAGAAAAAAGCGGATGAAGTTTCATAAATGAAACTTCATCCGCTTTTGCAAATTTACATCTTTTTTAAGACGTAATGTTAATTGACAATTACGGTTGTGGAGGTGTCGCACCGGCAGGAACAAGAATTAATCTGGTTCTAATTCCTTCGTCTGCGCTGCCTTGAACAAGCGTAAAGCGAGCAGGATCTTGATTACGGAAAGTGATATATTGTCTAATCAATCTTTCACGTGCCGTAACTGCTCTCGCAGGTCCGTAGTTGATAATGTAGCCTTGCGCCGTCGGATCACCCTGTAATCTCGCAAAGAAGTTGTCGAGTCTTGCTTTGATGTCATCCGGTTTCAAGTCTTCAAAGGTGTCAAATTCTTCAAATGTTACTACTCCTGCAACACCGGCAGTTTCTGACGCTTCAATATCGCAATCACACGTTGGCTGAGTTCCACCGATGGTAACTGTCGCTGTTACGTTGGTAACAGAACCATCACTCGGAACTTGAACTCTGATTGACGGAGTTCCCTGTCCTTCAGTAATACTTCCGGCTGAAACAGCCCAAGTATAGGTAATACCGTCAGGGCTTCCGCTGCCGAGACTTGCCGTAAAGGTCATTGTTCCACCTGGAGGTGTTACTTCTGAAGGTCCGCTCACACTCAAAGTCGGGCAAGCACAAACTATCTCAGGAACACAATCGCATTCTCTAACGGTAATTGTTCTGGTCTGCGTTTGACCGCAAACGCCGCAACCATCGTCAACGCCCGATGTTATCGTGTAAGTTCCCGGTCTGACACCGCTCAAATCCCACGAAACATTCGCGCCCTGACCGACAACACGACCACCGGAAACGGTGTAGTTGTAAGTAAGAACGTCATTTTCTGCGTCAACCGCAGTTGTTGCGACGTTGACTGATAAATCATCACTGCAAGTTGTTCCTTCTCTAGGTCTGAATCCCGGCGCACAAGGAATCGTAATTTCCATTTCGCTCAAGGTTACGTTTGTCACATTAGCCGGAATATTGATGATTTCCGCTTGACGTTTGTCACGTCTTCCGGCAAATACCTGAACGATAAATCCGTGCGGGTCGCTGGAAGTGCGGAATCCCGAAGGAACACCTCTAGTGGTCGTCGTAATTGTCCGAGACGGAATAGTTCCGGCTCCGGGAACCAAAACCGTTGAAGTAAACGAATCTTCGTCATCAAAACTATCACGATCCTGTTGGTTAAAGTGATAACGATAGGCAAAGCTGAATCCGAACCAGCGAGCCGGGAAAATACGCGCACCCGCCAATCCGTCAAACGGATTGTTCTCGAAAGCATTCGGAGTCCGACCGCCGACATACTGCGTCGTACGAGCTTCCAAGATCGGTTGGAAATATTTGTTTACCGGAAAGTCAACCGCGACTCCGGCTAAAACTTCATCACCCCGATCTAAGAAGGTAACGTCTTCGCTGCCGCCGAAATCACCTTTTATGTCGCCGTTGAAAATGTATCCGAGATTAGCCGATACATTTACCCAGGTTTGGAGCCGGGCATCACCGAATAAAACAGCACCGATGTCTCCGCGATTGCCGCTAAACGGATTAAAGCCTCCGCTGCCGGCACTCGAACCGCGCTGAAGCTGATTAAATCCGCTAAAGTCATTCGCTGAATCGGCATAAAATCGGTAGAACGGAATAACTCCGATACCGATTGGATTATCCAAATCGGTAAAGCGAATTTTCGCACCAACCGTAAAAGTGTTGAATGCCGATTCGCCATACGTGCGGTTAATAAACGGCGCGTCAGGCAAATAGCTCGGAGCTAAAGAGAATACACTCGGTGATGCTGCGCCGGGAGCGCAGGTCGCCGCGCCGTTTGTGCAAACGGTTTGCAGAACAACGCCCGGTAAAATACTGCCGAATACCGAACCGATGCCCGGAAATAAATCAGCACCGTTGCCGCCGGCTCTAACCGGTCCTAAAGTCGCGTTTGTTCCAGCCGGGAAACCGAAAACCGGACCCGAGAAGAAAGGAGAGGTAAAACCGAATGTCCCGGCATTTCCTCCGATAAACGGAAATTGTGTGAACGGCTGTAATCCTTGCGGACGAAACACAGCCTGATTAGCAAACTGACTTGTTCCCGCTCCCTGCGGAGCTAAAACAATCGCCCCGCCGCTCGTATTACCGGCACCAATTCTCAATTGTGAATTCGGTAAATAAAAACTTGAAAGATTACGGGGCGAATTTACTTTCACTCCGCGGTAAGCATCCGTATTAAAAAACAATTCAACGTGGTTAGTTACACCAATCTGAAAACTGATCGGAACTTCAACAATGTCCACATTACCGGGATCACGGTCGAAATTGCTGTAAGCCGCGCTGAAAGTAAATTCACCTCTTCTCAAGGTTTGTCCGTCATAAACTGTAAAAAGACCGGTCGGACCTCCCGGAGGACCACCTGTACCAACGGTTGGAGCCGTATTCCTGTTATCTTTCTCCGGTCTGGCATCAGTATCTACCGTGTTTGTCTGCCGTGTGGTAGTCATGGTAGTCGTTGTCGTTGTAGTAGTTTGGGCTGACATTGAAAAAACAAATGTCAACAAAATAAGCGCAATCACATACGCCTTATTAGCGAGTTTCATCACATTCCTCCGCCGAAAATAATTTAAATTAAATTTCAATTTGTAGCCTGAAAAGAAAACTATAATATCAATCCTTTCAATAAGCTACTCAATTATTACATACACAAAAAAACTTGCAAACTTTAATTAACTGAATTTTCATCGAATTTGTGATGAAAATAAGTTTTTTGTTGTAAATTTATTTAGAAATTTGACTACAAAAAATAGTAAAAACTTTTTGCAGTCAAATGCTTTCTCGATATGACCTTAACTTAGATTAAGCGGAAAATCAAGCACTTTTTATAAATCATCTAATTCGTCAAGCGTAAATTCCGCGCATTTTCGTATCAAACGCAACCCGATCAATCGCCAGCATATACGCAGCCGTGCGGGTATCAACTCCGTGTAGTTCCGAGAAACGACACAATTCGTTAAAACTCGCCACCATTTTTTCTTCCAAACGCTGATTTACTTCGTCTTCACGCCAAAAATAGCCCATTCTGTCCTGAACCCATTCAAAGTATGAAACCGTCACGCCGCCCGCATTCGCAAGAATATCGGGAATGACAAAAATTCCTTTGTCGTGCAGAATTTTGTCTGCTTTCGGTGTAGTCGGACCATTTGCACCTTCAGCTAAAATTTTACATCTGATGCGGTCTGCGTTTTCCGATGTAATTTGATTCTCCGTCGCGCACGGAGCCAGCA
>JALYQJ010000342.1 GCA_030855875.1 Acidobacteriota bacterium | reverse complement strand
GTAAATTATTTTGAAGCGAATCAATTTCCCGGTTTTATTGAAATCGTTCCGGCTTATTCTTCGCTGACGATTTACTATGACGTTTTAACAGTCAGAAAAAACTTTCTCGAATTTGCAACGGCGTTCGATGCCGTAAAAAATTCAGCAGAAAACGCTTTGCTTAATCTCGCTTCAATCAAAAAAGAAAATTCGCGCGTCATCGAAATTCCGGTGTGTTTTGATGACGAGAACGCGCTTGATTTGAAGTTCGTCGCCGAAATCAATAACTTGAAACCGCCGGAAGTAATCGAAATTTTTACTGCGAAAACTTACCGCGTTTATATGCTCGGATTTCTGCCGGGTTTTGCGTATTTGGGCGAAATTGACGAACGGATTGCCGCGCCGCGAAAATCTGCGCCGCGTTTGCGCGTTCCGAAAGGCAGCGTCGGAATTGCGGGCAGACAAACCGGAATTTATCCGCTCGCATCGCCCGGCGGCTGGCAGATTATCGGAAAAACCAATGTCGAAATGTTTACGCCGAACTCGGAAAATCCGGCATTTTTGCGTGCGGGAGATTCGGTAAAATTCTATCCTGAAAATTAATGAGCGTTTTGATAAAAAATCCGGGAATTTTAACGACTGTTCAGGACGCGGGCAGATTCGGTTTTCGTCGTTTCGGCATCAATCCGAACGGCGCGATGGATAAAACTGCCGCGCGTTTAATTAATATTTTGCTCGGCAATGACGAAAGCGAAGCTGTTTTGGAAATGCACTTTCCCGCCGCCGAAATCGTTTTTGAAACAGACGCGGTTTTCGCCATCGGCGGCGCGGATTTTGCCGCCACGTTAAACGATGAAAAGTTGGAAAATTGGAAATCATATCACGCCGAAAAAGGAACAAGTCTAAAATTTACCGGAAAAATTTCCGGCAATCGCGCGTATTTATCAGTCAAAGGCGGATTCGCAGTCGAAAAATGGCTCGGCAGCGCAAGCACGAATTTAACGGCAAACATCGGCGGTTTTTCAGGGAGGAAATTGCAGAAAAACGATAAATTATTGTTCAAATTCCAGATTCCAGATTCCAGATTCCAGATTCCAGATTCCAAAGACCAAAAACCAAAGACTCAAGACCAAAGCCGCCAAATTGCAAATTCGATACTTCCCTTTTACAGCCGTTTTCCGACGGTTCGCGTTGTTGCGGGCGCGGAATACGAATCGCTGACGGGTTTGTCCGAACAAAATTTCAGGCAGAAAATCTTTACCGTTTCGCAAAATTCCGACCGGATGGGCTTTCGTTTGAACGGCGAGCCGCTTTTTCTGATCGAAACAAATGAACTCATTTCGTCAGCCGTAAATTTCGGCACGATTCAGCTTTTGCCGGACGGACAATTGATCGTTTTGATGGCGGACGCGCAAACTTCCGGCGGTTATCCGCGAATCGGACATATAATCGAAAACGATTTGCCTTTGATCGCGCAGCTCGGCGCGAACGACCGCATTGCTTTTCAGATAATTTCCGTCGAAGAAGCGGAAAATATTATGCTCGAACACGAAAAGGATTTGAATTTTCTGCGCGTCGGCTGTAAATTTAACGTCAGTTTTGGATAAGCAAAAATAAAAAGTGATAGCCACAAAAAGGCGCAAAAACCGCAAAAGTAAGAATTAAAAACAATCTTTGTTTGAGAATTTTGTGCCTTTTTGCGGCAATTCTTATCATTCGACTAATCCCGAACCGTTGTTAAATTTAGTCAGTTCCGGATTCAAATAGTTCATTTTTTTCAAATTCAGCCGTGATTTATGATGCGTTCGATTGATTTAAATTGTGATATGGGCGAAAGTTTCGGCGCGTGGACGATGGGAAACGATGCTGTGCTGATGGACTGCGTTTCGTCGGTCAATATCGCCTGCGGCTTTCACGCGGGCGACGCTTCGACGATAAGGAAAACCGTCGAAACGGCTTTTGAAAAAGGCGTTGCGGTCGGAGCGCATCCGTCGTTTCCCGATTTGCAGGGCTTTGGCAGACGCGAGATGAAAATGTCCGAATGTGAAATTTTCGACGCGGTTTTGTATCAGGTTTCGGCGTTGAAAGGAATGTGCGAAGCGTTCGGCGGACGGCTGCATCACGTCAAACCGCACGGCGCACTTTATAATCAAGCGGCAAAAAACGCGAAAATTGCCGGTGCGATTGCAGCAGCCGTGAAAGCGATTGACGATAAATTAATCTTTTACGGTCTTTCCGGCAGTTTTCTGATTTCCGAAGCCGAAAAAATTAATCTAAAAACCGCATCCGAAGTTTTCGCCGACAGAACTTATCAAACTGACGGAAGTTTAACGCCGCGCAATCAGCAGAACGCTTTGATTTCAGACACCGAAACCGCCGCCCGACAGGTTTTGCAGATGATTGAAACGCAAACCGTCGCGGCGGCGAACGGCGAAAAGATTTCCATAAAAGCCGAAACCGTCTGCATTCACGGCGACGGCGAACACGCGCTCGAATTTGCCGCGCGGATCAAGCAAATTTTGACGGAAAATGCGGTTACGATCCGACCGGTTTGAGAAGATTTTAACAACGGATTTTACGGATTAACGCGGATTATTTTCTATTTCTGATTGAATCGCGCGAGTCGGAATCGGAGTTTGATTTTTTAATCCTTCAAATTGTTATCAATGAAAATATGAAACTATGAAAAAATCTTCGGTTTCATCGGCGATTTTGGGTGCGGCATTTTTGATGGCGACTTCCGCCGTAGGTCCGGGATTTTTGACGCAGAC
>JALYQJ010000321.1 GCA_030855875.1 Acidobacteriota bacterium | reverse complement strand
ACGAAAAATTTAAATATATTTTGGTGGACGAATATCAGGATACCAATCCTTTGCAGTTCGCGCTGATAAGTTTTTTAACCGAAAAACAACAGAATATCTGCGTTGTTGGCGATGATTCTCAGAGCATTTATGCCTTTCGGCAAGCCGATATTCGCAACATTCTGGAATTTGAAACGCATTTTCCCGATGCGAAAACAATTCTGCTCGAACAAAATTACCGTTCGACGCAGACGATTCTCGATGTTGCCGACGCGATTATTAAAAACAACGAAAACCGCAAGGATAAAAAACTCTGGACGGCGAATCCGGGCGGCGAAAAGATTTTTTATTATCAGGCTTTTGACGGCGACGGAGAAGCGCGTTTTGTCGCCGCGCAGATTGATGATTATCGGCGGCGCAATCCGCAGGATAAAGTCGCTATTTTGTATCGGACGAACGCGCAGTCGCGTCTGTTTGAAGAATCTCTGCGGCGTAACCGGATCGAATACAACATCGTCGGCGGATTTTCGTTTTATGAACGCGCTGAAATCAAAGACGTTATCGCTTATTTGAAAATGGCACTAAATCCGTTCGATGACATCGCGTTTTTGCGCGTCGTCAACACTCCGACGCGCGGACTCGGCAAAACTTCGCTCGACGAATTGCAGTTTCGCGCCCGCGATTTCGGCGTTTCTTACTGGGAAACGCTCGCGCTTATTACCGATAAAGCATTCGATCAGCCGCTCAATTTAACGCCGCGCGCACTCGAATCGCTGCGAAAATTCAAACGAATAGTCGAAACTTTGCAAATAAAAGTTCAGGAAGCCGCGCCGACCGACCGACCCGTTTCCGAAGTCGTCATCGCGGCGATTGAAGATACGGGTTATGCCGATATGCTTCGCACTGAAAATTCGGACGAATCGGCGGCGCGATTGGAAAATTTGGAAGAACTCGTCAACGCGGCGGTTGATTATGATAAACAGGAAGCCGAAGGTTTGCGCGATTTTATAGATCACTCCGCGCTCGTTTCCGACACGGATAAATTCGACCGCAACGCCGCCGTGACGATGATGACGGTTCACGCGGCGAAAGGTTTGGAATTTCCGATTGTTTTTCTCGTCGGAATGGAAGACGGGATTTTTCCGCACTCGCGCTCGCTCAACGACACAAAGGAACTCGAAGAAGAACGTCGTCTGGCGTATGTCGCCATCACGCGCGCGGAAAAGATTTTGTTCGTCACGCATTCGATGCGCCGCCGCGTTTACGGCGAGGAAATGACGGCTGAACCGTCGCAGTTCTTAAACGAAATGCCGCTCGAATTGATAAAAGATTTATCGCGCGGTTCAAGCTGGCTTTCGTTTGCGAAAAGTTCCGGCGTTAAATCGAATAAATACGCCGCAAACGCCTTGCGCGGCGCGGCAAACAAAGAAAAAGAGGAAAAACCGAAAAACGTCTATACCGGCAAAACCTACAACAACGCCGAAGCTATTGCCGAGTTTTTCAAGAGCAAAAAAGGCGATGTTCAAACGCCGGAACGCGGCGCACCGGAAATCAAAATCGAAAAACCTTTATCAGGCTTCGACAAATTAAAAGCTCAAGCATCGAGCCAATCCAAAATCCAAAATCCAAAATCCAAAATCGAAGATAGTCTTGTTGCGGGATCGCACGTTCGTCATTCCAAATACGGAAAAGGCTTGGTTCTGCGGCGCGAAGGCACCGGCGACAATGTGAAATTAACCGTCAGCTTTCCCGGATTCGGACAAAAAAAATTAATTGAAAAATACGCGAATCTTGAAAAGATTTAGAATTTTGAAAAATAACCAAAAACTTAACTGTTTTTCGCAAAAAGTGTATGATAAATCAATAAGTTTTACTTTCAGTTTGAATTCAAGAAGTAAACTGTCAAATAATCTAGTTCAAAAGGGGGAATTTAAAATGCAGGAATTACGTTTTGCAAAGCCGGTTTTATCATCGGTTTTATTGTCCGCAGTTATCTTTTCTATCGGCTGTCAGCCGCAAACTTCAACTTCAAACGCCAATTTAGTCAATACGAACGCGAACATCGCAAATTCGTTTGCCAACAGTTCAAACGCCAATTCAACGAATATGAATTCGTCGGTTTCGTCGTCAGCGGTTGAAACTAAAGAACCGGAACAATACGAAGCGAAAGTCACGCTGAGATTGGAAGCTCTCGGCGATCAGCAAAAGACGACTTTGCCGGCTATTACCGCGAATGTCGCTCGCAACGGCGCGGAACGGCGGATGGAATTGACGCTGCCGACCGGCGAAAAAATAATTTATCTCGATAAGTCGGGAACGAATTACGCGATTTTACCGAATCGCAAACAATACGCCGAACTGAATCGGGAAACTTTAGGCTTCGACGTGCGGCGAATGCTTCTGCCCGAACAGATTGTTCAGAGTGTCAAAGGTCTTCAAGGCGTACAGTTAGTCGGCGAAGAGCAGATGAACGGCAGAGCGGTGATGAAGTATCGTTACGGCAGCGTCGCCAACACGCAGTCGCAAGCCGGACAGGTTGCAACCGAATCGTTTTTGATTGTTGATAAGGAAACCGGATTGCCGCTTCGCTCGGAAACAGTTTTACAATCGCAGAGCGGCGGCAATGTTCAGGGTTTCAAGGGAATTAGTATTGTCACGGAAATGAGCGACATCAAAACGACTGTTGATCCGGCGGTATTTGCCGCACCGACCGAGTTTCAAAAGGTTGACGCGGAACAGGTTCGCTCTCAGGCAAACTTAATTTTCAGCGTTGTCGGTCAGCTTATCGGACAAATGATGAATCAGTCGAAACCGGCTGCAAATCCGATGACGAACGCGACCACATCGCCGACACCGCAAGGATAAGAAAGAAAAAATAAGGGGAAAATTATGAGCAAAGTAGTAACATTTTTACTCGGAAGTTTGCTCGGTTTGATAATCGGCGGCGCGTTGGTGTTTTTCTTTTTCGGCGGTGCGCCGCGAGCTGCGGACGCGCCGCCCGGAATTGTGATTCAACCGCCCGATCCGAACGGTGTTCCGGCGGGAACGGCGCAGATCGTTCTCCGGCAGGATTTTTTCAATCAAATTTTGCAGACGATTTTCCGCGATATGAACGCGCCGTCTTTTCCGCTCAATCTAACCGGACAAAACAACCACGAAAACGGGGAAGTCGTGCGCTACGGTTTGCTGCAAAATGCTAATCAATGCGAAGGAAAAATAACGCTTTTGCCAGAAGGCAGCGGTGTGCAGACCGGATTGCGGTTTGAAAATAATCGGCTTTCCGCGCCGCTCGCTTTTTCGGGCAGCACCAATGTGCTTGGGAGTTGCATTCAATTCAACGGTTGGGCGCAGGCAAATCTCGAACTGCGTTACGATGCGACTCAGCAGACGGTTTTCGGTCAAATCAATGTCGAAACCGTCAACCTCGACGGCGTTATTCCGGTTATCAGCAGTTTTGTCACGCCGATTGTGCAATCTACGATAAATCAGCGCGTTAACCCGATTCAGATTTTGCAGGGCAAACAAATTGCTCTAAATGTGCCGATAAATGCGACCAACGGAAATTTGCAGGCAAACGTAAAAGACGTTCGAGCCGAAGTCAAAGATAACGCTTTGAATTTGTATGTGATTTACGATTTTGCCGGAAAGCCGATTCAGTAATTTTTGTTGAAACTTCAGGGCGGAAATAATCGCATTTCCGCCATTTTTTTTATGAAAAATATATCAACTATTTTAACTGTTTTGTTGGTAATTTTGAGTGTGGGTTTGGGCTGCGGAATTTCCGAGCATATTCAAAAAGAGGTAACCGGCAACTCAAACGCGGTTAATGCCGACAATAAGACCGTTGTTGATAATGCTGTTGATACGGCGGTCAGCGGTGAGAAAATCGGCGTTCAGGAATGTGACGAACTTTACGATTATGTCGGTGATTTAGTTACAAAAGGCGAAAACGAAAATTTTGCGACCAAAGCGGCGCGTCAATACTTTTTAAATAGAATCCGGGAACAGGTTAAAACCAGCATCGAGCAAAACAAAAACGATAAAGTACAGATGGCAAAAGATTGTAAAGATTATCGCCGACAGATTGACGCATTTATTAATCAACCTCCCGATAACTCAAAATAAACGGGCAATAAAAATGCCTCCGCCGGTGAATCCGACGGAAGCATTTTTTTTTCAAGGTTTACAATCAAACGCTCATAATTTCTTGTTCTTTAGTTTTAGCGAGTTCGTCAATTTTCCCGACGTAAGTATTGGTCTGTTTCTGAACTTCTTCCAATCCGTAACGCTCATCGTCTTCGGAAATGCTTTTGTCCTTCAGCATTTTCTTTAACGAATCGTTTGAGCTGTGGCGCACATTGCGGACGGCTATTTTATGTTCTTCGGCGATTTCGTGAACCTGTTTCGCCAGTTGTCTGCGCCGTTCTTCATTGAGCGGCGGAATCGGAAGCCGGATCATTTTTCCGTCGTTCGACGGATTAAAACCCAGATTCGATTGATTTATCGCTTTTTCAATCGCGCTTATCTGCGATGTGTCCCATGGCTGAACCGTCAACATCTGCGGTTCGGGAATATTGACCGAAGCCATCTGACTGAGCGGTGTCGGAACGCCGTAATAATCAACCATTACCGCATCCAGCAATCCGACCGTCGCCCGACCTGTCCGCACATTCGTCAGACGGCGTTTAAAGTCTTCAATGACCGCTTCCATTTTCGGCTTGTTTTCCGTTAAAACATTATCTACGCTCATAATTTCCTCAAGATTTATTGGTGTAATTTTATCCGGCTTTTTGCGATTGGCTTTCGAGTGTAACCAGCGTCCCGATGCTCAGATCGCCGCAGACGGCTTTGATAATATTGCCTGATTCCTTCATATTAAAAACCATAATCGGCAAATTATTGTCCATACAAAGCGAAATCGCCGAAGCGTCCATTACTTTTAGCTGTTTTTCCAAAACTTCCTGATATGTAATTTTATCGTATTTTACGGCATCCTGAAAAATCATCGGGTCAGCCGAATAAATCCCATCAACTTTCGTCGCTTTCAAAATAACTTCGGCTTTGATTTCGAGTGCGCGAAGGGCGGCGGCGGAATCAGTCGTAAAATACGGATTTCCGGTTCCGGCGGCGAAAATTACGACGCGCTGCTTTTCGAGATGACGTTCGGCGCGGCGGCGTATAAACGGTTCGGCAAGCTGCGGAATATCAATCGCCGACATTACTCGCGTGAAAACATTCAGTTTTTCGAGCGCGTCCTGTAAAACGACGGCGTTCATTACAGTTGCCAGCATTCCGATATAATCCGCGCTTCCGCGATCCATATTGCCTGCCGATTTAGAAACGCCGCGAAAAATATTTCCGCCGCCGACGACAATCGCCACTTCCACGCCGAGCTGCTGAACGGCTTTTATTTCACGGGCGACCGATTCAGCGACCTGCGTATCAATGCCGTAATTTTGCTCGCCCATCAAGGCTTCGCCGGAAAGTTTCAGCAATATGCGTTTGAAAGCAGGTTTCATAAAATTCCAGATTCCAGATTCCAGATTCCAGATTCCAGATTCCAGGTTCCGGTTTTATAATTTGGAATTTGAAATCTGGAATCTGGAATTGATTAACCGACCATTGAAGCGACTTCCGCCGCGAAATCGTCTTGTTTTTTCTCGATGCCTTCGCCCATTTTATAGCGTGTGTAGCGGCGAATCGAAATGTTTTCTTTGATCGAAGCGACTTTTTCCTTGACCAGTTCGTCTATCGTTTTGCTCGGGTCTTTAACGAATGGCTGATCGAGCAGAACATTGTCTTCGTAATATTTATTCAAACGACCTTCGATAATTTTGTTTAGAACGTCTTCCGGCTTATTCGCGTTTTTCTGATCGTTTTTGAGTTGATCTAATAAAATTTCGCGTTCTTTGTCAAGAATATCCGCCGGAACTTCTTCACGATTGAGATAACGAGGGTCGGTCGCCGCAATGTGCATTGCCACGTCTTTGACTAACTGCTGAAACTCTTCGCCGCGCGCGACAAAATCGCTTTCGCAATTGATTTCGACCATTACGCCGACTTTTCCGCCCATATGGATATACGAGCCAACTGCGCCTTCCGCCGTCACACGACCTGATTTTTTGTCGGCGGTCGCCATTCCTTTTTTTCGTAGAATTTCGATTGCCTGCGCTTCGTCGCCGTTTGCTTCGGTCAGAGCCGCTTTACTATCCATCATTCCCGCGCCGGTTTTCTGGCGCAGAGCCATTACTGCTTTTCCTGTAATTTCTGCCATAATTTACCTCAAAAATATAATATTACTGTAATTTTGTTTATAAAAAAGCGTAGCCCGTTTAAATATAAAACGAAAAAAGCTACGCTCTGAAAATATAAAAATTAATGTCTAGCTCGCAGTTGCTTCGTTTGATTCTTCTTTTGAATCTTCTTGCGATTGCTTCGTTTCCTGATTTGAAACCGATTCGCCCGCCGCCGTTATATCTTCGGAAGCAGACGTTGCGATTTCCGGTCTGACTTCAGGTTCAATTTTAGCAGTCGCGCCGGGAACATCCGCAGCACCGGCAGCCGGTTTTGAATCCGAATGCGTTTCTTCAGCCGAACTGAAGGATTTATCGGCAACCAGAACGGTCGGTTCGAGTGCTGCTGTTGAGTCTTCCGCTGCAGTTTCCACAGCAGTTGAATCCGCTGCTCCGACGCTTCCTTCGGTTCCGACTTGTTGACCTTCGAGAATCGCATCGGCAATTCTTGACGCGAACAAGCGAATTGCCCGCAGCGCGTCATCGTTGCCCGGAATAACCTGCGTGATGCCTTCAGGCGAGCAGTTCGTATCAACAACTGCGACAATCGGAATGCCCAGACGATTAGCTTCTTTGACGGCAATATCTTCTTTGCGAACGTCAATAATAAAAATCATATCCGGCAAACCGCGCATATCTTTGATGCCGGCAAGATTTTTCATCAAACCTTCCTGTTCGCGGTCCATCTGCAAACGCTCTTTTTTCGTCAGCATTTCAAAACGACCGTCTTCTTTCATCGTTTCGATGTCGCGCAACTTTTGGATTGATTTTTGAACGGTTTGATAATTCGTCAAAAGTCCGCCGAGCCAGCGGTTGTTGACGTAATATTGTCCGGCGCGTTGGGCTTCTTCCTTGATTGCATCCTGTGCCTGACGTTTTGTTCCGACAAACAAAACCTTCATATTCGGCTTTTCCGTCAACGCTTCGGTAACGTAATTTAGCGCGTCACGAAAAAGTTTCTGCGTTTTCTGCAAATCAATTATATAAATGCCGTTGCGTTCGCCGAAAATGTATTCCTTCATTTTCGGATTCCAGCGGCGGACCTGGTGACCAAAATGAACTCCCGCTTCGAGCAGTTCTTTCATCGTTACTGTAGCCAAAATTTATTTCTCCTTAACTTTATTGGTTTTTGTACTCGCCGCCGACATCGGTTTAACCAACAAGTCGGCGACAATGGTTTAGTTTAATGGTGAATTGTGAATGATTAATGGTGAATGAAGAAATTTCTTTTTAATTCACCAACTATCATCCACAATTCACCATTAAGA
>JALYQJ010000308.1 GCA_030855875.1 Acidobacteriota bacterium | reverse complement strand
GCTCAAGGTGATCGTTTAGGCATGGCTTCATCCGTTGAAATGAGACTTCCTCTAGTTGATTATAAATTTGTTGAAACAATTATCGGCTTGCAAAAAAAACAATCGGACGCCAGTCTGCCGCCGAAACATTGGCTCAAAGAGGCTGTCAAAGATGTTTTGCCCGATTGGGTTTTGAATCGTCCTAAACGCGGTTTTGCTCCGCCGACGCGCCAATGGCACGATGCTCTTTTTGCCCGCTACGGCGATTCATTACGCGACGGTTATCTGGTCGAGTCGGATGTCTTGAGCCGCGAGAGCGGACTGCATTTGGCAAAAGGAGAATTTCCGGCGGAGGCTGTCAGCCCGCTTTCATTCAAGGCGCTCGTGCTTGAACAATGGTGTCGTCAAATGCTGAACATTTTGTAAATTACGAATTAACAATTACGAATTACGGATGAAGAAAAATAGCTTCATCCAGTTCGTAATTAAAACGGCTTCGGAGGATTTCGCTTGAAAAGAAAATTACGCATTGCCATCAACGCACAGATTCCTTCCGGCAGCGGCGCGGGCGGAATCGAAACTGTGCTGCGGGTTTTGACTTTATTAAATCGCTTTGATGGAGATGAAGAATATGTCTTTATCGGGCATTGGTCTGATTCCGATTGGTTAAAGACGCTTTTGAGCGAACGGCAAACAATCGTTTGCGCTCCGCCGCCCGAAAAATATCAGCCAAATCAGACGGAAACTTTCAAGCGTATTCTGGGACTATTGCGCCCGCTCGCCCGCAACATCAAGCGTCTAATTATGCCGCCGCCGAAAGTGAATATCAGCGTTCCGGTTTCCGACGGTTTTTATGAAAGTTTGAACTGCGATGTCGTTCACTTTCCTTATCAGGATTACGTTCACTGCCGTGTGCCGACCGTTTATAACCCGCACGATTTACAGCATCTGCATTATCCCGAATTTTTCGCGCCGGAAGAAATTAAAAGACGCGAAATCATTTATCCGGCGGCTTGCCGCGCCGCGCATACCGTCGTCGTCGCTTCTCAATTCGTCAAGCAGGACGTAACGCAAAGATACGGAATATCAGCGGACAAAATACAAGTCGTTCCGTGGTCACCGCCTGAAACGGCATCGAACGAATTTATAGAGAAGGATGTCGGTTCTCTGTTTGAAAAATACGGATGTCCGCCGCACCCGTTTATTCTTTATCCGGCGATGACGTGGGAGCATAAAAATCACATTCGCTTGCTCGAAGCCGTCCACTTGTTGCGCGAGCGTGAAAAATTAAAAGTCAATGTTATCTGCACCGGTCACAAAAACGCTTTTTATCCGCGTATTGAACAACGACTCGATGAACTGAAGTTAAATGAACAGGTCAAATTTACGGGCGTTGTCACGTCCGAAGAACTCAGCCTTCTTTATCGCCGGGCGCAATTCGTCATTATTCCGACGCTTTTTGAAGCGGCGAGTGCGCCGTTGTTTGAAGCCTGGCAGCACGGTGCCGCCGTCGCTTGTTCGTCGGTCACTTCGCTGCCCGAACAAGCGTCGGGCGCGGCTTTATTGTTCGATCCTTTTTCAGTCGAAGAAATTGCCGATGCCGTTAAAACGCTGGCAACCGACGAAAATATACGCGCCGATTTTCGCTCGCGTGGTTTCAAACGTCTGCAAAACTTCGATATGGAGCGCACGCTGAAATCATACCGGGCTGTTCATCGAAGAGCCGCCGGTGCAGAATTAAATAGCGAAGACAGGCATTTGTTAAATTGGGATTGGATGCGCGATTCGTAATTTGAATTTTTGCGAAGATTTGACAAGCCTTCAAAACAGATGCGAATCTATTTGAATAGTTCGAGTTTTACTGACGGAGTTTCGCGGCAGCCGAATTTCAGACGCATTCGCGCTGTCCACAAAAGAATTTACAAAATGATAATTAAAAAAAAATCTCAAGCAATTACTATCGTGTTTTCAATTTTTATATCGGTTGTTTTAGCAGGCTGCACTAAAAATTCTGAGCCGGATGTTGTGAAAACCGGCAACATCAATCAAACAATTCCGGCTTCCAACAACAGCAACAGCGTTTCTGCCAACATCAGTATTCCGGCAAATAACAGCTTTCCGGCTAACAATAATATTTCCGCCAATCAGCCGAAGATGCAGGTGACCGCCGTCGAGGATAAAACCCCGATGACAATTGACAGTAAAGACAAACAGACTTCGACTGCCGCCAAAGAACCTGTGCCGCAGATCGGCAGCGGCGGTAGCGATTTGGTTTTATTTACTCAGGCGCGAAACGCGCTAAATGCAGACCCGGAATTAATCAATTCCGTCATTATCGAAATTAAAGAAGGCAACGTCACCTTAAACGGCAGCGTCACAAGCGCAGCCCAAAAAGCAAAAGCCGGACAACTTGTTCAAAGTGTCAAAGGAATTAAAAGCGTTAAAAACAACCTTCGTGTCGGATTATAAAACGGCTTTTTTAATTACCAAAGCGCAGTAGAAAATGGAGAAACAGATCAATGCAAAAAATAATTTCAATTGTAACCACACTCTTGCTAATAACGTCGGCGAGTATTTGTGCCTTCGCTCAAAGCACGGATAAAAAGGAAGATGAAAAAAAATCAGCGACAACCGTCGATGCGTGGCGACAGGCATTGCCGGCGAACGAACAAACTTCGGACACTCCGCCCGTCGTCGTGATGGAGGAATCGAGGAATAATGTAGAAGTCAGAGAAACGGCGGAGCAAATCGAATCGAGAGTTCTCGATCTCCAGCAAAAATTTATGGAAGCCTTTAAAGGACGCGATTGGGTCGCGCTCAGACAGCTTCTCGCCGATGATTTTATGCCGACCGGAATTAATATGCCCGAATCACAAGCGGATAAAACTCGATTTATTGATTGGGCAACGAAGAATTCGGAAATTAAATCTTACGCCGTTGATAAAACCAAGGTGCGCGTATATCCGGCGGCGACGGCGATAGTGACAACTTATTACAAACAAAAAACAGTCGTTGACGGCGTATCGGCGGATGCCGATTTTGTTGCGACGAATGTTTGGGTCAAACGTCAAAAGCAATGGCAGGCGGTATCGCATCACGTCAGTCAGTTACCGAAAACCGTAACGACCGTTTCGCGCCCGACGGAAGCAAAACAAAATCCCTGA
>JALYQJ010000510.1 GCA_030855875.1 Acidobacteriota bacterium | reverse complement strand
CGCGGCGGTAACAACATCCCAAAAATGCGCCAATCTTTTAAAAAAGCTGCGGTCCTCGCCTTGTTCATACCATTTCGGAATCGCGCCGCGATATGCGGTAAATCCAAATTCCTTTAAAATGTCGAGATGCCCGACACGATCACGCGGGAAGACAAATGAATTCAGCTTGATACCGAATTTCTCCGCGGCTTTGACGCATTCGGCAACGTCGCTTCTCGCACTTTCGCTCGAACAGCCTTTGTCGCCAAAAATAATGTGCGAAAATGAATGACTGCCGATTTCCTGCCTGACCGGACTATTCTGAATCTTTTCGATCAAACTTTTTCCATAAAACAAAGGGTCGGTTTTTTCATTGCCGCACGGATCGTGGACGAACCAATCTTCTTTATACCAATCGTGCTGGGGCCGAATAATTTCGGGGTGTTTTCCGTTTCCGTTCGTTTGGCATTCGCCTAAAAACAGATGTCCGACCGTACACCACGTTCCCGGAATCTCAAACTCGTTAAAAAGTTCGAGCAATCTGTCAACCACCTCGTTTCTCTCTATTTTACAAGCTTCCCAAAAATATTTTTTAGTTCCGTATAAATCCAAGGTTCCCCAGATAAGTTCAAAATCCAGACTGATTGTAAAAATACCTTTTTCTAATTCAGGCTCTCTTGTCTTATTCATTAAAAATCTGCTTCTTCTATTTTACGGCTTTTATAAGAAACATATTTGATAATTCGCGCAGCACGGATTTGTCCGCCAAACTTTCATCAAGTGATTCCCATTTTCTCAAAACTGCCGACAATCCTTTCGGAAAAATCCGCGCTATCCAATTGACCGGCCCAATATAAACTCCATGAACTTCGACCGAAGAAAATCCGGCTTCGGAAAATTCCTTCTGCAAACGCGCTGAAGTATGGAAAGACTGTTTGTGCTGGGCAAGGTCGCTAATTTTAACTTTGTGCGTTATTTTGTTTATCAAAGCGTACCCGTTCAAATTCAGCAAAGGCGTCGCCGTTACCAGACAAAAACCGCCCGGTTTGAGCAGGCGCGATATCTCGCTGATGCATTTGGCTGAACTGGGTAAATGCCGCAAAACTTCGATTGATAACACGATGTCGAAACTCGCGTCCGGCAATGGAATTTCGTCCACATCGGCTTCGAGAATTAGCGAATCGGGATTATTGATTCGTGCGTGTTCGAGCATTTTCTCGGAAGCGTCTACACCCGCGACTTCATAACCGCGTTCTCTTAATTGAGCGATGTGATGTCCGGTTCCACAGCCCGCATCCAATAAATGCAAACCCATGCCGTCCTGCGGCAGATATTTTTTTAAAAATTTTTGAAGCTGGTGGCGACTGTATTTAAAGCAATCTTCATACGCATCGGTTTCAAGCTTAATATAGCTGTCCGCAAATTGATCGGCACGAGAGGATTGCGTTTGTATGGCTTCCTTTTTTTGAACTTCTATTGTGTTCATACTGCTTTTTTATCGTTTTTTAACAAACTCGTATTCCGTCATTATTAAAATTTTCAAGCTAAACCATGGCATACTTTTGCAATTTTATCTGTTTGCTGCGAAACAGTAAAATGCCGTAAAGCATAGTCTCTGCCACTTTTGCCCATTTTCCCGCGTTTTTCAAACGATTCTAGTAAATTCGACAAAGATTCGTGCCACTGCTCCTGTGTCGAAGCAGCAAAATGTGTTTCGTTTTCGATGCCGATTTCCGCGCAAACCCCAACCGGCGAAACTACAAATGGAATTCCAATCGCCATATATTGTATCGCCTTAAAGCCCGATTTGCCGACGAGCCAATCCTGATTGGCATTTCCGACAACAGTAATCGGATAAAGACCGATGTCCAAGGATTGAAAATCTTCTACCTCGCGCACTAATTTCCAATCCGAATTTTCAATTTTCACGCCATCAATTTCAATTTTATTTCTTCCGGAACCGACGATCTTCAAAGTAAAATCGTAATTTCTGGCTAATTTGCGTAGTACCGGAAAAAGCGTTTCCAGCAAACCAAACGATGAATGCGTTCCTATCCAACCGATAACGGGCGGCTTATTTCCGTCTTTTTCGACCGGGCAAAATGTTTCGGTATCTACGACCGTCGGCACAATTACTGCTGGCTTGCCTTTTTTTTCGACATATTCGGCGATAAAACGATTTCCGCAAATTACTGTTTCCGACCATTCAATTAAAGAATCCGTTTTGCCAAAAAACTTCAACGCACTTCCCAAACGCCCGTAAGTCGGGCTGAGATAGCGAACGTAAGTGGCGTCGTCCAGATCAAGCACAACTGGGCATTTTCCGACGGTTCTCGCCAGCCATTCAAAAAGCGGCGGGCCAAACATCATTGCTTCGCGCTGCACTAGCAAAACATCATATTTTCCCGCGGAAAAAGACTCGCGTAAACGATTTACCAACGGATTTAACATTCCGACTGCTTTGCGGAATGTTTTCCCGCTTCGGTAAAAAGAAGCGTACTCGGCGCTGTTTAAAAATGAATTAACGGTCAAATTAATTCCCTTTTCTGCAAGCGGTGCGACATACTGCACAAGACGATAGCGGGTTGCAGCAGATTCAATCGGATATGAGCAAAGCCCTAAAACTTCCATGAGAGAGTTACGGCAAACGAGAGTTTTAGCGCAAGCTTTCAAAAACCCTTTTTCTAACCTGTCTTCACCAAATATAGGAGTGGAAAAACATCTTTTTTAATTATTTCAAACCATTCGTAACCAGAACGAACATTATATCGTTCTCACAAAAAGATAATTCAATTTCTTGTCAAAAGTCTTCGGTAAAGCCTTCGGTAATTTTTACCAGCTACCCGATCGATGGCAAACCTTTGATGCGCGATTGAGCGGCAATGCTCACTTAAATTTTCTACCGTTAAAAGCCCGTCCATTTTAGTTAACGCTTCGGCGTAATCTTCATCCGTAAAACTTTTGAGAATTATTCCAACCTTTTCCCCTTCAATCAGCGCGTCCAGATCACCGACGCCTGAATTTGAAATTATCGGTAGGCCGCTTGCTAGATATTCAGCAATTTTTGTCGGGGAAGAAGATTGTTTTGAATAACAGGCTTTGATAAAGGAGATAGCAACATCAGCAGCTTTGAGGTAAGTCGGGACTTCGTCAGGCGAAACTTCTTTGATTAGAAAATCCTTCTCCGGAACTCCGTGCGACACAAGTGTTTGTTTGACCATTTCTGCGTCGCTCTGAGTCAAAATCATCGTAAATGTATTTGGATTTTGCCGGTGCGCCAGAGCAAAAAAGCGGGCCATGTCATCGGTCAAATACCAACCGCCAAACGAGCCGACATAAACGAAAACATGCCTTTCACCTATCTTCATCTCGCGCCGAATCGCTTCGCGGTCGAGCCTTTCGGCGGCGGCAAAACGCTTCGGATCAATGCAGCACGGAATCACTTCGACGGGGCGAGCCGATTTGTCAAAACCCGTTTCGACGCTTTCGGGAAACAAAATTTCGCGGGCTTTTTCCGTTAAGACGACAAACCCGTCTGATTTTTTTAAAAGCCATTTTTCTATAAGTTTTACGCTTCGATAAATCAAGCCATTTTCCTTCCAAACTCCTGCGTCGGTGTATTCTTCGGGGAAAAAACCACGAATATCGAAAAGCATTTTTCCGCCGGAAAAATTTTTGGCAATCGCGCCCATCAGTGTGGCAACGTGAGCGCGGGCGTGAAAAACATCAATTTTTTCTTTTCTCGACAAACGGACGGCGAAATACGCACCGCTCAATACGTCGTAAATCGTTGCCGGAACGGAAGGACGTTTGTGATACGACAGACAGTGCCAAGAAATTCCTTCTTCAGCTAGTTTTCCCCGTGCGGCTTCAATTTCTCCGGCGTTCCAACTGTCTTTGAAATTCGGTTCAAATGTGAGCAGGCTAATCTTGATACCATCTTTTAAGATTTCCCTCAGATAAGGAATAACCTGCGTCTGCACAAGCGGTTCGCGTAAGCCGAAGTAACAAAGATAGAGCGTGTGCGGATTTTCTTCAAGCATGAGTTTCCGTGAGGTTATCGGGTTTCTTTTGCAGAATCGCCTGCATCCAGCCGATAAATGTCGCAACGTCTATCGTCAAAATTAAAAACATTGTCCCGAAGAAAATCAAAGGGTTAAAAACTACCGACCAGCCGAACTCGTAATTGTGTTTTGA
>JALYQJ010000255.1 GCA_030855875.1 Acidobacteriota bacterium | reverse complement strand
GCTCAACCGGAATGGTCGGCAGCGCGATAAAGCGGCATCTGGAACATTCGGGTTATACGAATTTGATTTGCAAGACTTCACAAGAATTGAATCTTATCAACCAAACGGAAGTTGAAAGGTTCTTTTCGCAGGAAAAACCCGAAGTTGTCATCCTTTCAGCCGGAAAGGTCGGAGGCATTCTCGCCAATGACAGTTACCGCGCGGAATTCATCTACAACAATCTGATGATCGAAGCGAATGTGATTAACGCAGCGCACGAACACGGTGTCGGAAAACTAATTTTTTTGGGCAGTTCCTGCATCTACCCGAAATTTGCGGCGCAGCCGATAAAAGAAGAAGAACTGCTGGCGGGTTATCTCGAACCCACGAACGAGCCTTACGCGGTTGCCAAAATCGCGGGAGTCAAACTTTGCGAAAACTATTATCGACAATACGGCTGCAACTTTTTTTCAGCGATGCCGACCAATCTTTACGGCGCGGGCGACAATTTCGATTTGCAAAGCTCCCACGTCATTCCCGCGTTGATACGCAAGTTTCACGAAGCAAAAACGAGCGATTCTCCGCGAGTAATTTTGTGGGGAACAGGTTCTCCGCGCCGGGAATTTTTGTATGTTGACGATTTAGCCGAAGCCGTCGTCTTTTTGATGGAAAATATTGACGCAAAAGATATTTACGGGCAGGGCATCTCGCAAATCAATATCGGCGCAGGCGAAGACATCAAAATAAAAGAACTCGCCGAATTGATAAAAGAGATTGTCGGGTTTTGGGGAGAAATCGAATACGACGCGACCAAGCCCGACGGAACGCCGCGAAAATTGCTGGACGTTGTGCGGCTTCATCAATTAGGCTGGAAACATACGACGACGCTTGAAGAAGGTTTGCGAAAAACTTACGAATGGTTTTTGCGGACGCATTCGACTGCCGGAGAAGTTTAATTCATTATGCAATCACCACGTCAGCCGAATGCCGACCTGCCGGACAAACCTCTAATTGTTATTGAACCGCGACGCGGTTCGTTAGCTTTAAATTTGAATGATTTATGGCAATACCGCGACCTTCTTTATATTTTAACCTTGCGTGACATCAAGGTCAGATACAAACAAACATATCTCGGTATTTTGTGGGCAGTTATCCAACCTCTGTTTATGATGATTATTTTTACGGCTTTTTTCGGCAGATTAGCCGGCATCCCGTCTGATGGAATTCCGTATCCGCTTTTTGTCTACGCCGGTTTACTGCCCTGGATTTTCTTCTCTAACGCTCTCAACAGCAGCGGAAACAGTCTCGTAGGAAATTCGAGCCTGATTACCAAAGTTTACTTTCCGCGAATGATAATTCCAATATCCGCCGTCGCTTCGGGTTTAATTGATGTTCTCATTTCATTCGGCTTGCTTCTGCTCTTAATGCTTTATTACGGTATCGGTCTTTCACAGAATATTATAATGCTGCCGATTCTCACTTTGTTAACGGCATTCTTGGCGACAGCTATCGGAATGTGGATGTCGGCACTTAATGTAAAATATCGTGATATTCGATATGCTCTGCCTTTTTTAATTCAACTCTGGATGTTTGCCACACCGATTATTTATCCTTCGAGTCTGATACCTGATAACTGGCGTTGGTTAGTCATACTCAATCCTCTGACCGGACTCATCGAGGGTTATCGTTCGGCAATTTTCGGAACCCCGTTTGATTTCGTTAGTCTCGTGGTTTCAATTTTCATTATTTTCGCTGCATTGATTTATTCAGCTTATACTTTTCGTCAAATGGAGCGCGGCTTTGCCGATATTGTCTAAAGTGAAGCCAAGTATTCGTGTGATAAACTTAATAATCTGTATTAAGGTCGGTATTTGATGAGAATCAAAGAACAATAGCCGGGAGTAATTCATTCAAAATGTGAGTATGAAAAAAGCACTTATAACAGGAGTAACAGGTCAAGACGGCTCGTATTTATCCGAACTTCTCCTTAAAAAAGGTTATCAAGTCCACGGCATTATGCGTCGAGCCTCAACCTTTAATACGGAACGAATTGATCATATTTATCAAGACCCGCATGAAGCGGAAAGGAAATTCACACTTCATTACGGTGATCTGTCGGACGCTACGGGGCTGCGTCGTATCATAGAAAAAGTTCAACCCGATGAAATTTATAATCTTGGCGCACAATCGCACGTCAGAGTTTCTTTCGATCAGCCTGAGTATACGGCTGACATCGTCGGAACCGGCACTTTGCGGATGCTTGAAGCACTTCGTGATTTTTGCAGACATAATGGCAAAGAAGTTCGGTTTTATCAAGCGGGTTCTTCGGAAATGTTCGGTTCGACAAATCCCCCGCAAAATGAGAACGCGCCTTTTCACCCGCGAAGTCCATATGCTGTCGGAAAGGTCGCAAGCCACTGGTACTCGGTAAATTACCGTGAATCTTACGGAATGTTCATTTGTAACGGGATTCTCTTTAATCACGAATCCGAGCGGCGGGGAGAAACATTCGTGACGCGCAAAATTACCCGCGCTCTGGGGCGTATCAAAGCGGGACTTCAGGAAAAACTTTTCTTAGGTAATCTCGATGCTAAACGTGACTGGGGACACGCTGCCGATTACGTCGAAGCGATGTGGCTGATGCTCCAGCAGGAAGAACCGGATGATTATGTCGTAGCAACCGGCGAGGCATATTCAGTGCGGGAGTTTCTTGAAGAAGCCTTCAACGCAGCCGGGCTTAGATGGCAGGATTATGTTGAAATTGATCCGCGATATTTCCGTCCGGCGGAAGTAGATTTTCTCTTAGGCGACTCAACAAAAATAAAACAAAAGATTGGTTGGGAGCCGAAAATTAAATTTAAGCAACTGGTCAGGCTTATGTATGAACACGATTTGGAATTAGCCAAACAAGAAAAGGTTCTAAGAGATAACGGACATATTTTTGCATTAAGAGGCATAGTAAATTCATAAGTTCAGAAAAAATTTTCGTAGCCGGACGACGAGAATTAATAGATTCTGCCATTTTGCAAAAATTCTGCTCACCTGCTTATTTATCATAACCGTTGATCTGACAAATTTTCACACTAATTGACCGGCAACTTCCGACTTATTTTTAGAGCTTTTTCGGAAATTGCAACCTGAACTTAAATCACATAATTTTATTTCACAGCCCGATTTATGGAATAATTTTCGGCTAAACTAACGATTCAACATCTGTTATATCAACATTTACAGAGACTGTAAGTCACGATAAACTTCATTGATTTTATGCCAACAGATTTGGCAAAAACTTCTTGACATAAAAAAAAGAAACTTGCGATAATAGAACCTGTTACCAACTATTGTTTAGGTAATCCACTATCGAATCATCATAGGCAATTCGCTCCGTTTACGACACAACAAATTTTTTGAGCAGTTGAACCGATTAACCACATCTGGTATTTTTATCTTCAAAGGTTTTCAAGTCCAAACTTCTTTTACAAAAAAAATTGAAAGAAATTTTCGCTTTTAAAAGCATTTTCAGAAGATAAGACCACTTACGCTTTTCAGAAAGTTTTACTTTTTTGATGTCGTTTAAATTCGACACTGCCGCAGTCTGTTTCTTCTTTATTTGAATTCAAAAAAAATTGAAAATATTGAAGGGTTTCGTGTGAATGAGACAAACCGGAATTAAGATTTTTAGCACTACGCGAGGAAAACAAAAAATGAAATTACTTTTCACAATCGTCGTCAGTTTGTTTATGACGGCAACGCTTTTCGGTCAAGAATTTGACAATTTTATGTATTCACCGACGGCTTCTTTTGTCGTTACCGGCAGCGGCGACAGCAACGACCTGACACCTTTCGACAATTTATGTTTGGATGCGAGCGGCGGCTGCACGTTACGGGCGGCGAT
>JALYQJ010000249.1 GCA_030855875.1 Acidobacteriota bacterium | reverse complement strand
GGCGTTTCGGTTTTGAAGGTTTTAACCGAAACTTTTTAAATATGGGCGAAGAACTTCTGGTTGACGGCGGAGTGAAACAGAATATGTTTTCCGTCTTCGGTTTGGAGGAATTGAATTTGGGTCGCGTCAGTTTTCAATTCGGGGCGAGAGTCGAAAAAAACAATTATCTGGCTGACAACCCGGATTTTCTCGACCGCGATTTTACCGGCGTTTCGGGCGCGGCGGGAATTCGCGTTCGTTTGTGGGAAGGCGGCGCATTTGTGGCGAATTACTCGAATTCTTACCGCGCACCGGCTCTCGAAGAACTTTACAATAACGGTCCGCACGTCGGCACGATTTCGTTTGAAGTCGGCAATCAAAACTTAAAGCGCGAGCGTTCAAACGGTATTGATTTCGGCTTGCGCCATTCGTCAAACCGTTTTCGTTTCGACGCGAGCGCATATTATTACCGGCTCAAAGATTTCGTTTATTTCGCGTTCGCAGACCTTGATGGCGACGGTGAAGTTGACCGCGAAGACGGTTTGCCGCTTTCGTTTTATTCGCAGGGCGACAGCCGATACATCGGCGCGGAAGTCAATTTCGACGCGGACATCAATAAATACGTGAACTTTTTCTTTACCGCCGATGTGGTTCGCGCAAAGCTGACGAGCGAGGATTTGAATCTGCCGCGCATTCCGCCGAGCCGCGCCAGAATCGGTTTGGATTTAAAATACAAAAATTTGAGCGTCAAACCCGAAGCGGTGTTTGCGGACGAGCAAAATCGGCTTTATCCGCTCGAAACGCGCACGGCGGGTTACGGAATATTTAATGTCGGAGCGTCATACATCATCGGGCGCGACCATTACGCGCACATCTTCAATGTGAACGCTTATAATTTATTCGATAAGGAATATCGAAATCATCTGTCGTTTATCAAAGAGCTTGCGCCGGAAATCGGGCGCGGAGTTCGATTCGGATATACGGTCAGGTTTTTTTAAGCATTCGATAAATTTAAGCAACAGCAAAATAAAAAGCCCGACTTTGAAGCAACAAATCGGGCTTTTTGTATTTACTTTT
This sequence comes from Acidobacteriota bacterium, assembly GCA_030855875.1. Taxonomy (GTDB): domain Bacteria; phylum Acidobacteriota; class Blastocatellia; order Pyrinomonadales; family Pyrinomonadaceae; genus SXVE01. The sequence goes on along the minus strand of JALYQJ010000249.1, from coordinate 5,996 downwards.
TGTATTTAAATGTTTAATAAACGTAATGAAAAACTTGGTTTTTATCGTTTAATTTTCTCTGGGCGTTATTGCCGGAGGATAGTAAAACGGACCGAAAGTTTTCAGGTTCTGTGCATCAAAACGCTTTCGTGCGCCGCAGCGCAGACACGTTCGATATGAAGATTTATTGCTTGTAAACGGTCGGCTCAATTGTTTGTGCCAGCATCCGAAAAGTTTTCTAACTAAACCGATTTTCGCGCCGAACGCATTTTCCGTCTGAGTCGGGATCGGATTAGTTACTTGATTTTGTTCTAAAACTGCTTGCATTTTGTTTTTCTCCGCGCACTAAATTTTCAATGCGATTCATCTTCCGATTTTTGACGAAAAAAGTAAAGATTTTTGTGACTTTTTTTTGATGAAATTTAAAATTTTTTTTACCCGAAACCTGAATCTGAAAAAATTGATTCCGCTTATCTTTGTCTTTTCTGCCGATTTCGTTAAAATCGCACAAAACGCCTTGCAAAATCGCCGCATTCCGAAAAACGCCGATCCGCACACTCTGCAAAACAACCGGCTCGGCGTGAAAATTCCGGTTGATGTTTAGAGCAAACCTCTTTCCTTAACTTTTAAGTAAGTTTCCAAAAGACGCGGCGCGAGCGTCTGCGCTGTCACGTCGAGCGCGAGTCCGCCGATTGATTCGACCAAACGCAAAGCCGATTCGCGCTGCCGGATAATTTCTTCCGCCGCCGATTGCGTGAAAACGTCTTTGATTTCCTTCGGCATTTGGCTGACGGCGTAGTTCAAATCGCGGTCGCCGATGGTGACGACTAACGGGAGATGGCGCGGGCGAAGCAGTTTCAGCGAATTTATCAATTCCTTTGACGAATCCTTATCAACCAGATCGGTCAAAATTACGACCAGCGAACGCTTTTTCGAGTTTGATGCGATGAATTGAAACGCCCGCGCATAACTCGGTTCGATCAGTTCCGGCTCTAAATCGTGGAGAGTTTCCAAAACCGCGTCGAGATGTTCCAATCCTTTTTTCGGCGGCAGATATTTTTTGACTTTGCGCCCGAAAACGACGAGTCCGCAATTGTCGCCGCCGCGAGCCGCCGCCGACATCAGCGCGAGCGCGGCGTGAATCGCCGTGTCAAATTTGGTTTCGTCGCCGATTCTGCCGGTCATCAAACGCCCGGCGTCGAGCGCGATAATGATATTTTGGTCGCGCTCGATTTGATATTGGCGCGTCGTCAATTTGTTTCGTCGTGCCGTCGCCGTCCACGAAATATGACGCAGTTCGTCGCCGCGCACGTAATCGCGCATTGATTCAAACTCGCGTCCTTCGCCGCGCCTGACGGACTTTCGCTGAATCGCCAGAAACGAACGCGCGCCGAGAGCTTTTAATTCCATTTCACGCGCCCGCCGCATATTCGGATAAACTTTGACGGCTTGCGGCTCGTTCAAATCAGTCTGACACCAGACCAAACCGAGATTTGACAAAAAACGCACCGCCGTATTCCCGAATTTGTAATTTCCGCGTTTCGGCGGCGTTAGAAGATAGAAAAAATCCGCAGCGGTTTCGGCTTTAACGATAAATTTCGCTTCGCGCGGCTCGTTCAAAGTCATCTCCGGCGGATATTCGTCTTTGACGGAAATACGGTAATCTCTCGCCGAATCGTTGCGGACGCGCAGGTGAATCTGCGTTTCGTCGCCGATAGCAAAGCGTCTTTCAAACGAACGCGAAACCGTAAAACCTTCGGGCAGTCGGCGGCTGATAAAATAATCAATCAACGCCGCCGCAATTAGCAAAACGTCGTAAGCGATAACAATCGAGCGCAAAAACGGAAAATTCCACGAAACCGAAAGCGGAACGAGTCCGGCGGCGAGCAGAATAAAAAACCGGCATGAGAAAACAAAGCGCATAAATTCAGTAGATTATACAGAAAAAATATTTTAAGCGAAGTATTTGCCTCTAAAAAACAATGCCGCGCACCTTAAATTTTCTTGGCTGCATACAACTAATATGCTTGTTTGCTGCACAAAGAAAATGTATTCGAGAAATCTGCGGAGGCGCGCCGGTGAAAATCACTCTACTTTTTATTTTAATTTTTTTCAAAGCCTTTCTCACAACCGAAATTTATGGGCAAGGCGAGCAAAATTCGAGTGTCGCGCCGGACGTTGTGATAGAAAAAATATTTCTGGCGAAAGATAATCAGGGAAAAGCGGGCGAGGAAAGCGAGAATTTTTCGACCACCGACATCCCGATTTACTGCGTCGTTTATCTCAAAGCGGACAAGCCGACCATTGTGAAAATGAATTTTATCGCCGTCAAAGTAGCGGGCGTGAGACCCGAAACAAAGGTTATTTCTACCGTTTATAAAACCGACGGCAGACAGGATCAGGTTTATTTTACCGGCAGACCCGACGGTTTTTGGACTGCCGGAAATTATCGGATAGACATTTTTGTTGATGGCGAAGCGGCAGGAAATAAGGAATTTGAAATCTTTAAATCGCCTAATGAAGCCCGAAATCCGGTTTCCCCCGTCATTAAAAATCTCGTCCCGCCGAAATCGAAGCCGAAAACCGCCGTCCGCAGCAGAAAAAATTAAACCGTTCCGACCGAAAATCAAACGCCGCGCTGCATTTTAAAAACTAAAAGCAGTAAAATCGTATGACAAGAAAGCAGTTTCGAGTTGTTTATCTGCTGGCACGTCTATTGCAGTTTCCACCGCAAAAACTACGGAGGAAAATTAATAAAATGGGTGATACATCGGTTCAAAAAGTTATGTCGGAAAACTCGCCGCACGGAGAAATGGGACAAAAATATCTGGCTTCGGGCATCAACGTCGCAATGCGTCTCTGGGAAAATGAAGAGCCGAACGATGACAAGGAAATGCAAAAGCGCGAATATGAAACGGTCGGTTACGTAATCGAAGGAAAAGCCGAACTGCATCTGGAAGGTCAGATGGTTTTGCTGGAAAAGGGCGACTCGTGGGTTGTGCCGAAAGGCGCGGCGCACGTTTATAAAATTCTCGAATCTTTCACCGCCGTCGAAGCGACGACTCCGCCCGCGCAGGCGCACGGACGCGATGAGGAATAGTAAAAATTAAAAACAGAATATCTAAAGATTTTAATAAAAGGAAAGCCTTCAGCGTTTGCTGAAGGCTTTCCTTTTTTAAGAATATTTTGGCGTGTGATAATTTTACCAACGACTTCCCCCGCCGCGACCACCACCGCCGCCGCCGCCACGACTTCCACCACCGCCGTAGCCACCGCCGCCGCCGTAACCGCCGCCGCCGCCGCCGCCGCCGCGATCTTCACGCGGTTTGGCTTCGTTAACTTTCAGCTCACGACCGTTTACTTCTTTGCCGTTAAATTGGTCAATCACGCTTTCACCTTCTTCTTTGCTGGACATTTCAACGAAACCGAATCCGCGCGAGCGTCCCGTTTCACGGTCTTCGACGACATTTGCCGACTCGACCGTGCCGACCTGACCGAATAATTCTTCTAAATCGTAATTAGTTGTCGTAAAGGAAAGGTTTCCTACGTAGAGTTTCATACTTTTAATAATTTTCCTCGTTTCCACTGCAGTCCGGGAAACATCAAAAGAAGCGTCGAATCGAATTAGGCTTCGGAGAAACGGTCAGCCTCGAAGAAAATCGCGTTCGGATGCTCAAAACTGCGGAGCGGCTTCTATAACCAAAAAACCAGCCTAACTCTCGAACTATCCAAACGCCGTCAAATGAAACTTTATCAGATGGGCGCACCACCGTTGATGCGCGAGAGAAGGATTAACAACTGATATAATGCACACTTTGCCGAATGTTTGCAAACGAAATTGATAGCTGTCGAAACGGCGTAATCCGGCATCGAAATCACGATGCAATCGCGTTTTTCTTCAACTAAATCTATAATCGGAATCTACCCGGATGAATAAAATACGACGGAGCAATTTACAAACGATGAATACAATTAAATATTTGACAATTATCAGTTGTCTCGCGCTGGTTATCGGCGTAAATTCGACAAGCATTAACGCGCAAAAAAAACAAAGTGATATGAAAAACACACCGGCGATGCGGGCGATGGTTGAAGACGTTCATTCCTACTCGAATCCGCAGGCTGTTAAAGTTCGCCGCGTTGATCTCGATTGGAATGTTTTATTCGATAAAAAGATTTTGCGCGGCACGGCGACGCTCGGTTTTGACCGCGCCCCGGACGCGAAAAACGCGCCGCTCATTCTGGATACGCGCGATTTGACGATTGAAAAAGTCGAAACTTCGGTTGACGGAAAGAATTATAAACCGACGACTTTTAATGTCGGCGCGGCTGATAAAATTCTCGGCGCACCGCTGACAATTGAACTACCGACGAATGCGACGAGCGTCCGCGTTCATTATTCGACGAGTCCGAACGCATCGGGTTTGCAATGGCTCGCGCCCGAACAAACTGCCGGAAAGAAAACGCCTTTTATGTTTTCTCAGGCGCAGGCGATTCACGCCCGCAGTTTTATTCCGCTTCAGGATTCGCCGCAGGTGCGCGTGACGTATTCGGCTCGCGTCCGAACGCCAAAAAATCTGCTCGCCGTGATGAGCGCGGAAGGAAATTCGCAAACTGCCGCGAGAAACGGCGATTACAAATTTAATATGCCGCACGCGATCCCGCCGTATTTGATTGCGATTGCGGTCGGCGATTTGCAGTTTCAACCTTTGGGAAAACGAACAGGCGTTTACACCGAGCCTTCGATGATGGAAAAGTCGGCGTTTGAACTCGGCGACACGGAAAAAATGGTCGAAGCGACGGAGAAAATTTACGGCGCATATCGCTGGGGCAGATTTGATTTGCTGGTTTTGCCGCCGAGTTTTCCGTTCGGCGGAATGGAAAATCCGATGCTGACATTTGCCACGCCGACAATTCTGGCGGGCGATAAATCTCTGGTTTCGCTCGTCGCGCACGAACTCGCGCATTCGTGGTCGGGAAATCTCGTCACCAATGCGACGTGGCGCGATTTCTGGCTCAACGAAGGTTTTACGACTTATCTGGAACGGCGAATTATCGAAGCGGTTTACGGCAAACCGCGCCGCGAAATGGAAGCGACTTTGGGCAGACGCTCGCTCGAAGAAGAACTCGCCGGAATGGAAGAACGCGACCAGATTCTACACGTTGATTTGAACGGGCGCGACCCGGACGAAGGTTTTACCGGCGTTCCGTATGAAAAAGGCGCGTTATTTTTAAGATATTTAGAGGAAAAAGTCGGGCGCGAAAGATTTGATAAATTTGTGCGCGGCTATTTTGACAAATACGCTTTTCAAAGCATCACGACCGAAACTTTCGTCGAGCATTTACAAAAGAATTTGCTTGCAGCAAATCCGAATATGGTTTCTGCGGCGGACGTTGACGAATGGATTTACAAAGCCGGTTTGCCGAAAAACGCGCCGCAGCCGCAGTCGGACGCTTTCGCCAAAGTCAAAACGCAAGCAAAAAATTATCTCGGCGGAAAAATCGCGGTCGGCGCGATTGAAACCAAATTATGGACGACGCAGGAATGGCTTCATTTTTTGAAAACTCTGCCGACGAATTTGAGCGCGAAACAAATGACGGAACTCGACGGCGCGTTTGATTTAACAAAAAGAGGCAATTCGGAAATCGCGTTTCAATGGCTTTTGATGTCCATTCGCAACAATTACGAGGTGGCAAATTCGCGTCTCGATGACTTTTTAACTTCAATCGGGCGGCGCAAATTCGTCAAACCTTTGTTTGAAGAACTCGCCAAAACGCCCGAAGGAACAAAACGCGCCAACGAAATTTATGCCAAAGCGCGTCCGGGTTATCATCCGATTACAGTTGCTTCGGTTGACACGATTTTGAAATGGAAAAACTCATAATCGTCGGAGCGCGGACATCTTTGTCCGCCATATTGCGCCAGCGATGAAAAACGCTTCGGTTATTTTAATATTAAATATAATCCAGGATTTTTCATCGCCTTTCGGCGATAATGCGGACATGATGTCCGCGCT
>JALYQJ010000187.1 GCA_030855875.1 Acidobacteriota bacterium | reverse complement strand
AAAAGCGACCGTCTGCGAACGCACAAGGAAATCGGCGACTTTTTAATGTTGAAAATTTCGGAATTAGCCGAAAAGGATAAGGAAAAATACGGAAGTTTCTGAAAAAGAATTTTTAGAGCAAAGCCGCAAAGAAGCAAAGGCGCAAAGGAAGTAATATTTTGGACAAGAACTTATTATAATTTTTTTTAGAAAGCCTTAATGTCTGAAGTTACGCAAAAGTTTTCAAATTCCTATTGCGGTTTACTATCTTTGGCGGAGTTGGTATTTGCGCTTGCGGTTTGTGTTTGATTTTGTTTGGCGGCTTCGGCTTGAATTTCTTCGGGCGAATTCCAGCCGGCTTTCTTTAATAAATCCATTGCAAAGCGAATCGGAATCGCCATATTTGCCGCCGTGTTTTGAGTGAAAACCCCGAAATTTACGCCGATTACTTTTCCGGTCTGACCGAACAAAGGTGCGCCTGATCCGCCTTCGGCAGTTTTCGCGTCGTGGACGATGCGGCGCGAATCCAAATCCGTGATTGCCCCCTGCGTCGTCAGCGGCACGATTTTACGCGACTGCGCCAAAAAATTAATCAAATTCTGGCGTGAATTGCCGAAACGCGAGTTTATGGATTTGGCTTCGTCGTCGTCAACCATCGCCAGAAGTCTTTCCGGTCCGCTCGGAAAACCCATCGTGACGACCGTTTTTCCGACGGCGACCGCTTCCGAATCTGCGTCGAGCGGCAGCACCGGAATATCCGGCGAAACCAGATTCGGGTCAATCGAAGCGACGGCTAAATCCTCGCGGTAATCGAGTTGTCTGAGTTTTAGGGGAAACGGCTGCGGAAAATTCGGAAAATAAATGACCAATCTTTTAATCCGCGCTTTGCCGTTTGATTCGGTCATCATTTGTTTGACTAAATCGTCCTCTTCCCATGGCTGCATAACGTGACGGTTGGTGACGATATAGCCGCTGCCGACGTGAAAACCCGTTCCGATAAAATCGTATTCGACGGGCGAGCCGCCGCCTTCGGTCGTCAAACCCATCTGCGGTGCGGCTTCCGGCACTGCTTCGCCTTCCATCGGTGCCGGTTCATATTGATTCGGCTGAAACGCCTGCGGATCGGGATAGCGCAAAACTTTGCCCGACCGTTTATCAACCAGATCGTAAACGCCGACAATCAGACAAACGCCGTTGCCGTATTCGACGCGCAGATTTTGAGCGTTGGAAACCGACTTGATAATATCGCGGTTTGTCTTATCAATTACGCCAAGCTGCTCGCTCGTCTGTCCGAGTTTTTCTTCGAGTTTGCTGATGATTTCGCCTTGCTTTTCAGATTGCTCGCGGCTTGTTCGCAGTTCGTTTCTGACCGCCGAACCGAGATATAAAATGCCGCTGAGAAAGCTGATTGCCAGCACGAGAACGATCAGTTTTGTCGCCCACGATATTTCGCGCGAAAGTTCACGGACGAATTCGCGCAGAAAAATTTTGGCATCGTCGCGTTTCGGCGTGGCGGCTGATTCAATCGCGGCGGCTTCGATAAATTGGGCGATTTGCGGCTGTTCGCGGTTGGTCGTAATCAGCGAAGACTTCGATTCGAGCGAGAAAAAAGAAAATGCAACGTCCGTATTTTCGATGGCGATAATATCGCCGTCGCTGATGGCGACAAAACGACGGAGCGGTTTTTCGTTAAACGTGAAATTTAATGATTTGTCGTAATTTATGATGCGGTAAACGCTGTCCGAACATTCGAGTTCGAGCCAGATTGTTGATGTTTCAATCTGTTTGGTGCGAATTTGTAAATCGCTGTTTCCGTCCGAGCCGATGCGGATTATGTCATCAGAGAAAAATTCGGTGCGCTTTTCCGTTCCGATTGAGATGTGAATGATAATGCCGACTGCCATCTTTGTAAAAACTACTTTTTTGTCAGAAAAATTTTATCACAAAATAAATTACAAAGAAGGAAAATCAAAGGGATTTGAGGGATTGGCACGGGTAAATTGAAGATTTAATATTTCTTAACGCAATACTTTTTACTGTTTACTATTTACTTTTAACTGATTTTCAATGGAAAATTAGCTAATAGTTGATAGTAAACAGTAAAAAGTTTTTTACTCAATAGTTCATTTCGCAATTTGATCGAAATAATCTACAGCCTCTAATAAGCGAAAAAATTAGCGAACGGTCAGCTAATTTGGTCATGTAAATTTCAACCGCGAACGTCAAAAAATCTCGTGCGCCAGAGTTTACGACTGTTATTGAATGAATCGGGATTTTCATTTGTCAAGCGGCGAAGTTCTTTTTGTTCTTCGGGCGGTAAATTATTGATCTTTTGACATTCTTCACCGCAGCAGCCGTTGAACTTTTCGCGGCAATCATCGCACTGAATAAACAAAAGATGACACGCCGCATTTTCGCAGTTGTGGTGCGCGGCTGATTTTTCGCCGCACTGGTGACAATGACTGATAATCTCGTCGGTAATTTGTTCGCCGAGCCGGTTGTCAAATACGAAATTTACGCCTTTGAATTTATTTTCCAAACCCTGTTTTTTGACTTGATGAACATATTCGATAATTCCGCCTTCGAGATGGTAAACATTCGTAAAACCGTTGTGCAGTAAATACGCGCTCGCCTTTTCGCAGCGGATTCCGCCGGTGCAATACATAATTATATTTTTGTCTTTTTGTTCTTCGAGCATCTCGACCGCCATCGGCAATTGTTCACGAAATGTGTCGGAAGAAACTTCAAGGGCGTTTTCAAAATGCCCAACTTCATACTCGTAATAATTACGCATATCAACAATTACCGTTTCGGAATTTTCGGTCAATTCGTTAAATTCTTCGGCATTTAGGTATGCGCCGCGTCGCGTCATCGAAAAAGTCGGATCGTCAATGCCGTCGGCGACGATTTTTTTCCTGACTCGAATATGCAGCACCCAAAATGATTTGCCGTCGTCGTCAACCGCGATGTTTAACCGAACGCCGTCCAAAAAAATAATCGAATAAAGATAATCCTTAAAATCTTGAAAGTTTTTTTCGGGAACGCTGATTTGCGCGTTGATGCCTTCGGGTGCGACGTAGATTCTTCCTAAAACGCCCAGTTTTTCAAGGTTTTTATATATTTCGTCACGAAAGTTTTGCGGTTCTTCAATCGGAAAATATTTATAAAAAGAAACAGTCGTGCGCGGCTCGTCG
>JALYQJ010000179.1 GCA_030855875.1 Acidobacteriota bacterium | reverse complement strand
TCGCCATAATACAAAATTTTTGATAAAACTCATCTTTTTTAGTTCGTTGAGAACTCAACAAACTCTAAACGATTCTGCCGTCGCGCATTTGGATAATGCGATTACAATTTGCCGCCGCTTCCGGGTTATGCGTAATCATTATAATCGTTTGTCCTAATTTGTCATTTAATTCGCGAAACATATTCAAAACAATTTCGGAATTTTCCGAATCGAGATTGCCCGTCGGCTCGTCAGCCAGAATAATTGCCGGACTGTTGATAATTGCCCGCGCGAGCGCAACGCGCTGCTGTTCGCCGCCGGACATTTCCAGAGGTTTATGGTGCATCCGGTTTTCGAGCTTTAAAAGACTCAAAACTTCGCGGCGGCGTTCGGCGTTTCCGCCGTTGCCTGAATGAATTTTTTCCGCCAGTTTTAAGTTTCCGTCTGCCGTTAAAGTCGGGAAAAGATTGAACCGCTGAAAGACGAAACCGATTTTGCGGCGGCGAATATCCGTGCGTTTCGCGTCGGTTATTCGAGAAATATCCTCGCCGTCAATGATGATTTTTCCGCTCGTTGGGCTGAGAAGTCCGCCCAAAAGATGCAGCAGCGTTGATTTTCCGCAGCCGGATTGTCCCATTACGGCGACGAATTCTCCGGCTTTTATATCAAGTGAAACGCCGCGCAAAGCGGGCGTTTCAACTTTTCCGATTTTGTAAATTTTCGTTAAGTTTTCGGTTTGTAAAATCGTTTTCATCAAAATTGCTGCGTTTGCGCCTTGGCTTCCGGCTCGCGCATCACGTTTTCGCCGCTCCGGTTTTTCGCTTCCGACAATTTTTTATCCAAATCGAGTTCCTGCAATCCCCACGTATTTTCCAGCACAAACGCCGTTGCCGGATAAGATTTACCGATTGTCACGCTCGTCGGCGATTGATAAGTCAGACTCATTTTATACTTTTCCTTCGGGCGCGTAACGACGATTTGCAAAGGCAAGTTGGCGTATTCCCCTGATTCGGTCAAACTTCCCGTATTGCCGTAAGTTATATCCGAATCAATCTCGCCCTTCGCATCGAAAATTTGCTGCCGCGCCAGACGGATTCCGCCAACGCGGTCGAACCAGAAACGACGCTGTATCTGCAAACTGCCGTCCGCATTTTTTTTCAGTTCGTCGAGCAGATAATAGCCGCGCAAAACTTTTCGCAGCGGCGATTTTTTTGCTTTGGCGACATCTTCTTCTTCCTCTAAAATCGTGCTTTGCACATAAGCGTTGTTTTCCGTATCTACGGGGCGAACTAAAATCGCATCGGTAAAATGCTGTGGTCGCAAGTTTGAAAACGCATTGACGTTTTGCTGCATCGCCTTGCCGTTAAGATCGAGATTTTTTACCTGCTCCTGCAAAGCCGAATAATCCGCCTCATTCGTGCCGGAAACGAACTTCTTATATTTTCCGCCCGCACCGTCTTCTAAAATCGCTACGCGAAATTTGCTTCCGTCGGATGTCATCTGCACGACATCGGTTTTGATAATCGGAATTTGAATTTTTAGCAGAATATTGGCGGGACGCTGAACGACGACCTCGCCGTCGGCGGTTTTATACTTTTCTGCTAAACCGACTTCAGCGTATGAATTATCTTCAAACTTCCAATCCATTTTCGCGCGCATTGATTTAACGGCGGCAAAACGATTGATTTCGCCGAGCAGTTCCGATTGCGCGGCGTTTTCCGTTTTTAACAATTTAGCTCTTTCAACCTTGTCGCTCGGCTTGATGCAGCCGCTCAGAAATAATGCAAATAAAGATATTAATAGTAATTGCGGAATGCTTTTTTTGGTAAACATCATTGGTTTGTGATGTCGGAATATAACCGGCTGTTGTATTGTAAAAAATCTCACGTATAACTTGATAAATGTATATGGAAATCGTCCGAATCGAAGATGATAACACGCTGACAACTCTATATCCTAACAAGCAAAAGACGCGGAAGCGAGAGGTTTTTGCCCTTCGCTCCGCGTTTTTGTCAACACGTTGTAATACTATTTTAATTCGTAAAAGTTCCCGAACCGCGCGTTAAATAATCCTGCATTACAAATGCGAACATAATCGCCAGCCAGAAAAAACCGGCGAGCGTCGTCAGCCAAATCAATTTCGACTGCCAGCGAACGTGCATAAAATAAAGCACGACGAAGGTCATTTTTGTAAACGCGATCAAAAGCGCGACAAGTGTGTTTGCGCCCGGAAATATTCCGTCCAAATCAATTGTTGCGACGAAATAAGTCAAAATCGTGCCGACGACCAGAATTCCGAAAATAGCCAGATAACCCGGAATTCCGATGTGTTCTTCGTGATCTTCCTGCGCGTGTGAATGCGTGTTTTGTTGTTCAGTTTGATGCGCCATAACTTTTCAAATCAATCAAATCCGAAATCCGAAATCCGAAATCCGAAATTGCCTAATGTCCGCCTCCGTGCAAAAAGTGTCTTCCCAAAAGATAAAGCAATGGAAAAAGAAAAATCCAGACAATATCAACAAAGTGCCAGTAAAGTCCGGCGGTTTCGACCGGCGAAAAATATTCGGCGGTAAACGCGCCGAGCCAAGCCTTCCACAAAAGCCAGAGCATTACGCCCAGACCGATAATCATATGGATTGCGTGCAAGCCGGTCATCACAAAGTATATCCAGAAGAAAATACGAACTTTATCGCGGAATTTAGCGACATCAATCTGCCCGTCAGGTTTATTTCCTTCGCCGTTCGAGAAATAACCTATTTTCTCGGCATCGGTTAGAAATTTTCCTTCCTGAGCCTGTTTGACCAATTCCAAATCCTTGGCTTCGATCATAAAACGACCTTGCGGATTCGGATGGATCACTTCGCTTTCGTGCGGTTCGGCATCGGTTGCAGCGGCGGCGGATGCTTTCGTTTCAAACGGAAGCGTCAAAGCCGAATGCTCCGCCGTTGACGAATGAGTTGCGCCCCCTTCGGGAATGCGTTTGTTCCAGCCGTCTACGGGAACCGTGCCGTGATTGTATTTATCGGTGTATTCAATCGCTTTAACGCCCAAAAATACCGTTCCGAAAATCATCGTCAGGACGATCAGAATCACCTGCATATTCCGGTTACCTTTTTGCGCGTAATAAACCGTTAGTGCCATCGTCAGACTGCTGACGATCAGCACGAGCGTATTTAAACCGCCCCAAAAAGCGTCGAGATGATTGCTTCCGGCAGCGAACGCCATCGGAAATCTCGAACGAAAAACGAGATAAACCGTAAACAATCCGCCGAAGAACATAATTTCCTGAACGAGAAACATCCACATTCCGATGGAAACCGATTCTTCCTGCTGCTTCATATCTTCAAACTGATGCTGAAGACCCGGCTGATGATAATGCTCGTGTGCGTCTGCTGAATGTGCCATATTCTTTAAATTACGAATTTCAAATTACGAATTTCAAATTATGAAATGTGAATCCGGCAGAGCGTTTTCTTTAATTCGTAATTCGTAATTCGTAATTGATTAAACCGTTACCTTATATTTAGTTCTCGCGTCTTCTAAATCTAAACCGCTCTCTTCGGTAAAATCGTATGCTTCCCACGTGACAATCGGTGTTTCCTCAAAGTTTTCGGTCGGCGGCGGCGAAGCGGTGCGCCATTCGAGTCCGGGCAGAAGCCACGGATTCGCCGGAGCGTCCTTGCCCCAAATCAATGAATGCGCCAGATAAATTACCGGCATCACCAAACCGACACCTAAAACCGATGCGCCCGCCGTCGAAAATATATTTAAAACCTGCAATTCTTCCGGGTAAGACGCATAGCGGCGCGGCATTCCCTGATAACCGAGAATAAACTGCGGGAAAAACGTCAGATTAAAACCGACGAATACTAGCATCGCCGAGATTTTTCCCCAGAATTCTGAATACATTTTGCCCGTCATCTTCGACCACCAATAATGAATTCCGCCGAGATAAGCGATTACCTGTCCGCCGACCATTACGTAGTGAAAATGCGCGACGACGAAATAAGTATCGGTTAAATGCACGACCAAACCCATCGAACCCAGAAACAATCCGGTCAAACCGCCGATGAGAAATAACCCCATAAAACCGAGCGCGTAAAGCATCGGCGTATCGAACAAAATCGAGCCTTTGTAAAGCGTCGCCGTCCAGTTAAACAATTTAATCGCCGACGGCACGGAGACGACCATCGTCAAAAATGAAAACACCAAACCCGCATAGATTGACTGTCCGCTGACGAACATATGATGTCCCCAGACGAGAAAGCCAAAAACGGCAATCGCAATCGAAGAAAACGCGATGAATTCATAGCCGAATATCTTTTTGCGCGAGAAGTTGGAAATCAATTCCGAAATCACGCCCATTCCCGGCAAAATCATAATGTAAACCGCCGGATGCGAATAAAACCAGAAGAGATGTTGAAACAAGATCGGGTCGCCGCCGATTGCCGGATCGAAAATTCCGATTTTGGCGAGACGCTCGATTGCCAGCAGCAAAATCGTGATGGCGATGACGGGCGTTCCGAGAATCATTATCAAACTCGTCGCGTAATGCGCCCAGACGAAAAGCGGCATTCTAAACCACGTCATTCCCGGCGCACGCATCGTATGCGTCGTCACGATAAAATTCAGCCCGGTTAGAATCGAGGAAAACCCGTTGATAAAAATACCGAGTCCGACCGCCATCACATAAGTATTTGAAAACGTCGTCGAATAAGGCGTGTAAAACGTCCAGCCGGTATCAACGCCGCCCTGCATCAAAGCCCAGAGCGTCAATCCGCCGCCGATCATATAAAGATACCAACTCAAAAGATTGATGCGCGGAAACGCCAAATCCTTCGCGCCGATCATAATCGGAATCAGAAAATTCCCTAAAATAGCCGGAATTGACGGAATCAGAAAAAAGAAAATCATCAAAATTCCGTGCTGCGTAAATACTTTGTTATACGTTCCCGATTCGAGCAAATCGCTCTGCGGCGTGAGCAGTTCGAGCCGAATCGTTGCCGCGTAGAGTCCGCCCATCATAAAAAAGATGGAGACGACGATCAGATACATAATCGCAATCCGTTTATGATCTTTCGTCAAAAGCCAGGATTTAATTGTATAGCCGTTCGTTAAATAATTCACAGGCTTTTCGGTATAGCCGGAATCAATTGCATTCACGTTTTGCATAATCTTCTTTTTACCTTTTATCTGTTACTGTTACTGCTGTTAAGCGGCTCAGACCTGTTTTCCGGCGCGTTCGGATTGCTGCCCTGACTGTTTGAATCGCCTCTGTCAGCCCGGCGCGGTATCATCGTATTCGCGCCCGAACCCGAATTACTCATAT
>JALYQJ010000171.1 GCA_030855875.1 Acidobacteriota bacterium | reverse complement strand
GCTCGCAGCCACCGAACGTCCGCCGCGAAATGGTCCGATTGACCGCCACTTTACGGGCTTGAAATAATTGTTCAATTCATTCGCAGTCGGGGTATTCGGAGTCTGCGCCGATAAATTAAAAATGCTGAAACAGATGACAAGCAATAAGATTAGTTTTTTTGACATTGAACGATCCTTATAGATTCACGGACTTCTATACAACCCAACTGCATCGAATCCGCTTTGTAATTTGTTTAATGAAACCGCGTCGTTCGTTGGTTTCACTCTGTAAAAAGTTAATTTTGCCGTAGGAATTACGTAAAAATGCGTCGGCGAAGTAGTTCTATTGAGGCGGAATTATACTTTAGAAGTGTGAATTTCTGCAATCGGCTCGGTAAAAATTCCCGGCGTTTATTCTTTCTTCATTTTCAAAGTCGTTGCACAAAATCATAAATAAACATTATGTATAAATTTTATTCATAAGATTGACTTTCTTTTTGGATGACAATAAACTTTCAATTTGTAAGAGGAGGCGATCAATGAACAAAGCAGAAAAAATCATAATTTTTGACACGACGTTACGGGACGGAGAACAATCGCCCGGTTGTTCGATGACTTTGGACGAAAAGGTTCGATTCGCCAAACAGCTTGAAAAACTCGGCGTAAATATCATCGAAGCCGGTTTTGCAATTGCGTCGGATGGAGATTTTGCGGCGATTCAGGCGGTCGCCGCAGAATGCCGCGAAACAAAAATTGCGAGTCTTTGCCGGACAGTCGAAGCCGACATTCGCCGCGCCGCCGACTCGTTAAAATACGCCGTTTCGCCGCGCATTCATACGTTTGTGGCAACTTCCGACATTCATCTCGAATACAAACTGAAAAAATCACGCGCCGAAGTTTTGCAGATGGTTTACGAAAGCGTTTCGCTGGCGCGTGAACTTTGCGCGGACGTGGAATTTTCCGCCGAAGACGCGACGCGCAGCGATGTCGGTTTTCTGTGCGAAGCCTTTTCAATCGCATTGGAAACGGGCGCGACGACGCTGAATGTTCCCGATACGGTCGGTTACACGACACCGTGGGAAATATACGAATTGATAAAAACCGTCAAAGAGCGAGTCGTTAAAAACCGCACGGATATTACGATCAGCACACATTGTCACAACGATTTGGGCTTGGCGGTCGCCAATAGTCTGGCGGCGGTTAATGCAGGAGCGAGACAAATCGAATGCACGATTAACGGCATCGGCGAACGTGCCGGAAACGCCGCGCTTGAAGAGATAATTATGGCTCTGCGCGTTCGCGCCGACAAATTCGAGTTTGAAAATTCCGTCAATTCACAGCTTCTCTTCCCGACCAGCCAAATGTTGTGCGAAATGGTCAGCTTCGGCGTTCAGCCGAATAAAGCGATTGTCGGTCGCAACGCTTTCGCGCACGAAGCCGGAATTCACCAACACGGCGTTTTGAGCAATCCTTTGTGCTATGAAATTATGACTCCCGAATCGGTCGGCGTTGCGTCAAACAACATCGTTCTCGGCAAACATTCCGGCAGACACGCCCTCAATCAAAGATTCGTCGAACTCGGCTACGAACTTTCAAAAGCGGAAATTGACGAAACATACAAAAATTTTACGCAGTTAGCTGACCGCAAAAAGAAAATTTACGATCAGGATTTGATCGGATTATTGCCTTTGCCGGTGACGAAAACAACGGTAAACAATTACGAATTAATTGCGGCTTAAACCTAAGTCTGAGTGCTGTTTCAAAATTCAACTCGATCATATTTTCTAATACAGGTTTGGTTTTTTGTCGCCAAAGGCGACGGACAATATAGCATAGGGTAAAGCGAATGCAATGAGCGCAACCCTATGTAGTTTAACGAATAGGTTTCCGACGCTGAAAGTGTCGAACAATACGGACGATTGTTGCTCACCTTCGGCGAGCAATTGAACTATCAAACTGACATAGGGTTGCATTCGCTGTTGCTCATTTCACCCTATGCTATGTTGTTCGTCGCCTTTGGCGACAAGACAAAACAAATTTGTCCACCAAACTATGAAATTAAAAATTGCAGTTTTACCCGGCGACGGCGTTGGCGCGGAAGTGACTATGCAGGCGGTTCGCGTGTTGCGGACGATTGCCGAGATCGAAAATCACGAATTCAGATTCATCGAAATGCCGGTTGGCGGCGTTGGGATAAAAGCGAAAAATTCTCCGCTTCCCGATGAAACTTTGGACGTTTGTTTACAGAGCGATGCGGTTTTGCTCGGCGCGGTCGGCGCGCCGGAATTCGATCATTTGAAAGGCGAAATGCGCTGCGAATCGGGACTTTTGAAACTCCGCAAATCGCTCGGCGCGTTTGCCAATCTGCGACCGTCGGTTTGTTACGAATCGCTTGCCGACTGTTCGCCGTTAAAGACGGAAATCGTCGCGGGCGCAGATATTCTGATCGTCCGCGAACTGCTCGGCGGACTTTATTTCGGCGAGCCGCGAGCGATTGAACCGCTCGGCGCGAGTCGTCAGGCGTATAACACGATGCGTTATTCGGTTGAAGAAATCGAGCGCGTCGCCCGCGTCGCGTTTGAAGCGGCACGAACACGCGGCAAAAAAGTGACTTCGGTTGATAAAGCGAATGTTCTCGAAACTTCGCAATTATGGCGCGAAACGGTCAATGAAATCGCGCTCGAATTTCCTGAAATTCAGCTCGAACATCTTTACGTTGATGCCTGCGCGATGGCTTTAGTGACGAATCCGAAACGCTTTGACGTGATTTTGACTGAAAATCTTTTCGGCGATATTCTGTCAGACGAAGCGGCAGTTTTGACCGGAAGTTTGGGAATGCTCGGTTCAGCGAGCATCGGCGGCAGCGTCGGACTTTACGAGCCGGTTCACGGTTCCGCTCCCGACATCGCGGGCAAAAACATCGCCAATCCAATCGGCGCAATCGCGTCGGCGGCGATGCTTTTGCGTTATACGGCAAAACTCGAACAGTCGGCAAAATTTATCGAAGAAGCAATCGTTAATGTTTTGTCGAAAGGCTTCCGAACGATAGATTTGGGAACTTCCGGCGTAACCGTCGGCACTGTTGAAATGGGTGATTTGATCGTCGAAAATTTGACGGAAATCGGCGGTGCAAACCGCGCTCGTTCGGCGGCTTGAAAAGCACAAGATTTTGCCCGCGAAACACGCGAAAGACGCTAAAATTAAAACGAAAACAAGCGTGGATTTTTTTCGTATATTTCGCGTGTTTCGCGGGCAAAATTCTTCGTTTTCGCAACACGTAAAAATAAATCGTTTCTCGAAAATATGAAAACTCTCTTTGATAAAATTTGGGAAAATCACACGGTCGCCGCGCCGGAAAACGAACCGGCTTTGCTCTACATTGATCTGCATTTGGTTCACGAAGTTACGAGTCCGCAGGCGTTTGAAGGTTTGCGTCTGAATAATCGAAAAGTTCGCCGTCCCGATTTGACGTTTGCGACGGTTGACCACGCGATTCCGACGATCAATCGTCATCTGCCGTTTAACGATAAAATCGCTGCAAAACAGGTTGAAACTCTGCGCGAAAACTGCCGGGAATTCGCGGTAAAATTATTCGATTTAGGCTCGATTGAACAGGGAATCGTTCACGTCGTCGGACCGGAACTCGGACTGACACAGCCGGGAATGACCATCGTTTGCGGCGATTCGCACACGGCGACGCACGGCGCGTTCGGGGCGTTGGCATTCGGCATCGGAACATCCGAAGTCGAACAGGTTTTGGCGACGCAGTGTTTGCCGCAGTCGAAGCCGAAATCAATGCTGATAAACGTCAACGGCAAATTGTCAGCCGGAGTTTCCGCAAAAGATTTAATTTTAGGAATTATCGGGCAAATCGGCATCGGCGGCGCGACCGAATATGTTATCGAATACGCGGGCGAAGCCGTCAAATCGCTTTCGATGGAAGGGCGAATGACCTTATGCAATATGAGCATCGAAGCCGGAGCGCGAGCCGGAATGATCGCGCCCGACGAAACCACTTTTGAATATTTGGAAAACAGACGTTTCGCGCCGAAAGATGCGGATTGGGAAAAATCTGTCGAATTCTGGAAAACTCTAAACTCTGACGAAGGCGCGGCTTACGACAAAACAATCGAAATTGACGCATCGAAACTCGCGCCGTTTGTGACTTGGGGAACGAATCCGGGACAAGTGATCTCCATCGAAGACGCGATTCCCGCGCCGCCGGACGATTCACATCTTCAAGACCGCGCGGCGTTCGAGCGGACGCTGGAATATATGAATTTGCAATCAGGCGAAAAAATCCGTGATGTGAAAATTGACCGCGTTTTTATCGGCTCCTGCACGAACGGCAGAATCGAAGATTTGCGCGTCGCGGCAAACGTGGCAAGAGGCTATAAAGTCGCGGAAAGCGTCAGCGCGATGGTTGTTCCCGGCTCGCAAACCGTTAAAAAAGAAGCCGAAAAAGAAGGCTTGGATCAAATTTTCCGCGAAGCCGGTTTTGAATGGCGCGAGTCCGGTTGTTCGATGTGTCTGGCGATGAACGAAGATGTTCTAAATGCCGGTGAACGCTGCGCTTCGACATCAAACCGAAATTTTGAAGGTCGGCAGGGGCGCGGCGGCAGAACGCATCTCGTCAGCCCGATGATGGCGGCAGCAGCGGCAATCGAAGGACGTTTTGTTGACGTGCGCGATTGGGAATTTAGAAAATAAGATGAATAAATTTACGACTCATCGCGGTTTAGCCGCGCCGCTGTTTCAGCCGAATATTGATACCGATCAGATTATTCCGAAGCAGTTTTTGAAAAGCATCGCGCGAACCGGTTTCGGCGCGAATCTTTTTAACGACTGGCGATTTGCCAATGATGGAACGCCGAATCCCGATTTTGTTTTGAATAAACCGCGTTACAAAAGCGCGTCAATTCTTCTGGCGGGCGAAAATTTCGGCTGCGGCAGCTCGCGCGAACACGCGCCTTGGGCTTTGGCTGAATACGGTTTTCGCGCCGTCATCGCGCCGTCGTTTGCCGATATTTTTTACAGCAATTCGCTTAAAACAGGTCTTTTGCCGGTTGTTTTGAGCGAAACAAAAGTCGCCGAACTCGTTCGCAAATGCGAAGAAACCGACGATTATCAAATTATTGTTGATTTAGAAAACTGTGCCGTAAATGACGATTCCGGTTTTTCGGAAAGTTTTAACATTATAGATTTCTCGCGTTTTTGTCTGCTTAACGGATTGGATAATATTGATTTGATTTTGCAGCACGAATCGAAAATCACGGAATTTGAAAAAGAACGTAGAGAAAGTTATCCGACAATTTGTGTTTGAAGTTCAAAATCAGATTTGAATCCTCTTTATAATTTCACTCATTTTATTTGTATCGGACAAAAAAGCATCGTGTCCGTCGGGCGATTCAAAATTTATGTATTCAGCGTTTACGCCTTTTTCGTTTAATCTTTCCGCGAATTTTTTGACATCCGCCGCCGGAAAAAGCCAGTCGGACGAGATGCCGACCAGATAAATGTTTGCTTTTATCGCTTGAATTTCCGAATCCGAAAGCTCGAATAAATCCATTGCTTTGGAAATGATTTTGAAAGTTTCCGCGTCAAAACGGATTTTAAAAACTTCGCCCTGATAATCGAGATAACCGGCAATATCAAAACGATGCTCAAATCCAAGGTGCGGATTTTCGCCGTTGCGATTCGGATTTCTGCCGAATCTGCGGTTGAAAAGTTCCGGCGATTTGTAAGAAATCATCGCAATTTGTCTGGCTAATCCGACATCGTTTTCTAATTTCAGAACCTCGCGCTGAAGATGATTGAGCGCGAGTCCCATCGCCGAAAGTTCCGATGTGCCGATGACAAGGCATTTTTCGACCGAATCGGGAAAATCAACCGCAAATTGCAAAGCGCACATTCCGCCGACCGAACTGCCGATGACGGCTTTTAGTTTTTCGATTCCGAGATGTTCTAAAACTTTTTTTTGCGCCTTCAAAATGTCGGAAACCGTAACCAAAGGAAATTCCGCGCCGAAGATTTCGCCCGTTTTCGGATTAATCGAAACCGCGCCGGTCGAACCGTAGCACGAACCGATGTAATTGATGCAAATAAAAGCATTTTTGCTTGTGTCCAACGACTTTCCCTCGCCGATTATTCCGCTCCACCAATCGGCAATCCGCGCCGAACCGCTCAAAGCGTGAAAAACCAGCACGGCGTTCGATTTGTCGTCGTTCAATTCGCCGTAAACAGCGTAATGCTGAACTATTTGCGGCAAATTTTCGCCGGAAGCCAGTTTTAAAGGTTCATCGGAAACGTAATTACTTTCGATTGTCGGCTCTGTATCCATCGTTAATGTCAGCAGAAGAAGAAGGGCAAAAGAGTGAAGACAGGAAAATCTTTCGCCCTTTCGCTTCGCTTTTCTAAACTCCGCCCGCGCCGGAAACAGCTTCCGCCGGTTCGTGAGTTAATTCGCCCGATGGTTCGGGAAGTTCGCCGCTTTCGCCGCGCAAAGCGTTGTCCAAATCCGCAATAATATCGCGGATGTCTTCGATTCCTACCGAAAGTCTAACCAAATCGGGTGTCACGCCCGTCGTCGCCTGTTCTTCCGCCGTTAATTGCGAATGCGTCGTCGAAGCCGGATGGATGACAAGCGATTTTGCATCGCCGATATTTGCCAGAAGGCTGAAAAGTTTGACGGAATTGATAAATTTTTTGCCTGCCTCAAAACCGCCTTTGATGCCGAAAGTAACAATCGCGCCCGCGCCGTCCGGCAGATATTTTTTGGCTAAATCGTTGTATTTACTGCTTTCGAGTCCGGGATAATTGACCCATTCGACTTGTTCGTGACTTTCGAGAAATTTAGCCGCTTCGAGCGCGTTTTCCGAATGTCGTTCCATCCGCAGATGCAAAGTTTCCGTGCCTTGCAAAAGTAAAAACGAACTGAATGGTGAAAGTGCCGCGCCCGTATCGCGCAAACCCTGAACGCGCGCTTTGATGATAAACGCCAGATTGCCGAACGCTTCGGCGTAGGAAATGCCGTGATAGCTCGGATCGGGTTCGACGAAATCCGCAAAACGACCGCTCGCTTTCCAGTCGAATTTTCCGCCGTCAACGATCACGCCGCCGATGGTCGTGCCGTGTCCGCCGATAAATTTCGTCGCTGAATGAACGACAATATCCGCGCCGAATTCAATCGGACGCAAAAGCGCGGGCGAAGGTGTCGTGTTATCAACGATCAAAGGCAAATTATGCCGGTGCGCGATTTCCGCGATTTTTTCGATGTCTATGATGTCGAGCTTCGGATTGCCGACGGTTTCGCTGTAAATCGCGCGGGTTTTTTCGTTGATCGCCGCTTCGATTCCGGCGTAATCCGCGCCGTCGAGAAAATGAAAATTGATTCCGAGTTTCGGCAGCGTGTAGTGAAAAAGATTATAAGTTCCGCCGTATAAAGAAGTTGTCGAGATAATTTCGTCGCCCGCTTTGGCTAAATTGAGTATCGCCAGAGTTTCCGCCGCTTGTCCCGAAGCGGTGGCGAGCGCGGCGACTCCGCCTTCGAGTGCGGCGATTCTCTGCTCGAAAACATCCGTCGTCGGATTCATCAGCCTCGTGTAAATATTGCCGAATTCCTGCAAAGCGAAAAGCCGTGCGGCGTGGTCGGCATCGTCAAATGTGTAAGATGTCGTTTGATAGATCGGAACGGCGCGCGCGTTCGTCGCCGAATCGGGCGATTGCCCGCCGTGAATCGCTAAAGTGTTGAAATGATAGTTTTTAGTTTCTTCCGCCATAACTTTCTCCTAATTTTTACCGAGAATAAAAACCCCATTTTTGTTGTTTGATAATCTGCGGCTGATTTCGTTTCCGGCAACTTTCGAGCAAAAGAAAAAACCTTCGTGCTAAAAGTTGCAGGAAGGTTTTTGTAAAATCTTTCGTTGTCGTCGGCATTTCGCCGCGAGTCTTTAGCAGTTTTTATCGTGGAGCAAGTTGCCTTAAATCGCCACGTTTCTTAAATTTTCAAATTGTCGAACTTTTATTGCCGATGAATCAAGATACAGCAATTTTTTTTTACTTGTCAAATGAGCTTTCGCGGAACAACAGAATGGGAATATTCGATTGTCACATAAATATCTGATGAATTATGATAATTTTTTACGGCAAGTCACTTAAAGATGAATAATTTTTTTCAGCAGGCGCATCGTTTAATTATCAAAGTCGGCTCGTCGCTGATAATCGGCGCGGATAATCAGGTGCGCGAAAATTGGTTAAAAACGCTCGCCGAAGACGTTGCCGAACTGCGAAAACAGGGCAAACAGGTGACGATTGTTACGTCCGGCGCGGTCGGTCTCGGACGACACGCGCTTCGATACGGAACGCGCAAACTCGAATTAGAAGAAAAACAGGCTGCCGCCGCCTGCGGGCAAATCACTCTGATTTCGCACTGGGCAAAGGCGTTTCAATTTGAAAATGCCGAATCCTTTCACCCGGCGCAAATTCTTCTCACGCTCGACGACAGCGAAAATCGCCGCCGTTATCTCAATGCCTGCAGCACTTTAAATACATTGCTGGCGGACTCGCACATCATTCCGATTGTCAACGAAAACGACACGGTGGCGACCGAAGAATTAGGAGTCGGCGATAATGATCGTCTCGCCGCCCGCGTCGCGCAGATGATCAGCGCGGATTTGCTCGTTTTATTATCGGATATTGACGGACTTTACGCCGCAAATCCTTTTACAAATCCGAACGCTGAATTTATCGCGGAAGTGAATCAAATCACGCCGGAAATCGAAGCGATGGCGGGCGGCGCGAGTTCGACGCTCGGCAGCGGCGGAATGCGAACGAAAATCGAAGCGGCGAAAATCGCTCTCGCCGCCGGATGCGGTATGATTATCGGCAAAGGCGCGGAAAATCATCCGATCCGGCGGCTCGCGGACGGCGAACGGCATACATTATTTCGCGCCGCCGCAACACCGAAAAACGCCCGCAAACATTGGATTTCCGGTTCTCTTCACGCGAGCGGCGCGTATCTCGTTGATGACGGCGCGGCGGCGGCTCTGCAAATTGGAAAAAGTCTTCTGCCCGCCGGAGTTCGGGCGGTCGAAGGCGCGTTCGACCGCGGCGATGCCGTGATTATTAAAAGCATCGAAGGTGCGATTATCGGCAAAGGTTTGTCGGCGTATTCTTCTTTGGAAGCGAAACGCATTATCGGTGCGAAAAGTGTCGAAATCGAAAACATTCTCGGCTTCAAATTCCGCGACACGCTCATTCATCGTGACGATATGGTGCTTGAAATTACGAAGATCGAAAAAATATGAAAGCTGAAACCGTCGAACAAAAAACAGACGTGCATTTGTTGATGCGAAAAATCGGTGAACGCGCCCGCGATGCTTATCGTGTTCTTTCGGTCGCTTCCGACACGCAGAAAAACGAAGCGTTGATTGAATCATCAAAAGCGATTCGCCGGAACATTCGGGAAATTTTAGACGCTAACGAATCGGATATGATTGCAGCGCGCAAATCCGGGTTGAGCGACGCGCTGATTGATCGTCTGAAATTGGACGAAGCCCGCGTCGAAGCGATGGCGAAAGGATTGGAAACCGTCGCCGCGTTCCCCGATCCGGTCGGGAAGATTCTGGCGCAGTGGGAGCGTCCGAACGGATTGCAAATCGAGCGCGTTAGTGTGCCGCTCGGCGTTATCGGAATTATTTACGAATCGCGTCCTAACGTCACGGCTGATGCCGGAGGACTTTGTTTGAAATCGGGCAATGCCGCAATTTTGCGCGGCGGCTCCGACGGTTTTCATTCATCGCGGGCGATTGTCGAATGTCTGCATACGGGTTTGAAGGCGGCGGACTTGCCGACGGAAATCGTGCAAATTGTTCCGACTCGTGATCGCGCGGCAGTCGGCGAAATGCTGAATTTGCACGGCTTGATTGACATCATCATTCCGCGCGGCGGCAAATCTCTGACCGAACGTATTTTGCGCGAAAGCAGAATTCCCACGATTCAGCATTTGGACGGAAATTGTCATACATATATTCATTCATCAGCCGACGCGCAAATGGCGGAAAAAGTTTTGCTCAATGCAAAACTTCGGCGAACCGGCATTTGCGGCGCGACCGAATCTTTGCTGATTGATGAAGCCGTCAGCGATAAATTACTGCCCGACTTAATCAAAAATTTGCTCGCGGCGGGTTGCGAAATTCGCGGCGACGCGCTGGCGCAGAAGATTAATTCACGGGTCATTCCGGCAGATGAAGAAGATTGGGCGACCGAATATCTCGATGCCGTGCTTTCGATCAAAACCGTGAAAAATTTTGATGAAGCGATCCGGCACATCAATTTTTACGGCTCGCATCACACCGACGCGATTATCGCGGAAGATTCGGCGACGGTCGAAGCGTTTTTAAGCGAAGTAGACAGCGCGATTGTGCTGCATAATGCGTCAACGCAATTCGCCGACGGCGGAGAATTCGGAATGGGAGTCGAAATCGGCATCTCGACCGGACGGCTTCACGCGCGCGGTCCGGTCGGAGCCGAACAACTGACGACTTATAAATACGTCGTTCGCGGCAGCGGGCAAACCCGTCCGTAAAAGTCTTTAAGTCAATAACCGGGAGAATTTTCAATTGTGAAAGCGGCGCGAATCAATTTTATATTTACTGATATTTTTCGACGAAACTTTCTGCCGGCAGTAAAATATCCGATTTTCGCTCGTGCAGACGGAAACCGGCGATTAAATACAAAAGCGGAAATATGCGCTTGAAACTTATTTTTCCGAACTACAATTCCATTTTCGATTTTTCGATTAATTCATTGTTGCGCTCGTAGGAAAGATCTTCATTTGCGCCGTCAATGCGCGGCGGATAGATGTGTTTGTGATATGCCGGATACGCTTCCGTCCGCAAATGTGCAAGCAGATGATGACCTTTTCTGATGCTTCTTTCGTGTCTTAGGGCGGAAATATCAATCGGCGCGACGACTATTTTTTCGCCTGCGCCTTCAGATGCTTTCGCCAAAATTCGTCCTTCAAAGTCAACAATCATCGAACCGCCCGACCACGAATACGGCGGATAATGTTTCAGACTCGCGGCTTGATTCGAGGCGACGACGTAACACATATTTTCGAGTGCGCGGCAGCGGTTGACGATTGTCCACCAATCCATCGGTTCGGTCGCGTTATACGGATCCATATACGCCGAAACGCGCACGAGAATTTCCGCGCCGTTCATCGCTAATTGTCTGGTTGCTTCGGGAAAAATCCAGTCATAGCAAATCGCCGTTCCGATGTTGCCGATTTCGGTTTTAGCAACTGGAAAAAGCTCTTCTTCGTAGCCTTCGATGTCGTGCGGACTTGAATGAACTTCAAACGGAATCCACGGATTAACTTTGCGATATTTGTATAAAATGCCGTCGCCGCCGATCAAACAAGTCGTGTTAAAAACGTGATTCGGATACTTTTTGTCAATTTCCAACATCGAACCACTTTGAATGTAAATATTATGTTCTTTCGCCTTTGCAATTAATCTTTCAGTATGTTCGTTCGGAATTTCAACGGCGAGTTTATCGCGCAAATCGGCGAGCTTTTCAAAAACCGGCGCGGAATGCGCGAATTCTGGAAAAGTAACGAGCTTAACGGGCAAAAAAGGCATCGCACCGATGACCGCCGAATCAGTTAATTGTAAGATTCTGTCGGTGTTTTTCCGCATCTCCGCCCGATTAACGGGATTGGCGAAATCAGTTTGAATGGCGGCGGCTGAATATCGAATGTGTTCCATAAAAAAAGACTGCGAAAAATATAGCGTAAGATTATAAAAAAAGAGAGTCTAAAACCGAACGACCGGCAATACCGAATGACGACTACGCAAAAATCCGAACAAAACTTATTTACGAATTTCGTCAGATTGATTTATTTGTTTGGATTGACAACAAAGTTGGACGAAATAGATTTAACATTTTTCACCGTTTAAAGTCTATATAACCTATAAAAATCTCTCGCAATTCGATTTACAGGTTACACTTCTCATTTCACATTTTTATTGTTAATTTACTTTTGCCTCCAGTCTAATTATAATTTAACAAACTAAAGTAATTATAAAAAGCAAAAACAAAATGAAATTTGAAATCAATCATAAAATTCTCGCGGCAGTTTTAATATCGGGCTTCGCAGCTTTCGGTCTGGCTTGTCAAAACCAGAAAGCGACCAATTCGACGACACCGACGACAGTTGCGGGCGAAGGCGGAACAACGCCGACCGACGCTTACAAAAAACTCTACACCGCCGTTAAATCAAAACAAACCGATGCGATTAAAGCAGTTCTGTCGGATAAAACCGTCGGTTTTGCTCAATCGGTTTCGCAGAGACAAAATCAGCCGGTCGGAAAAGTTTACGAAAACGGCTTTACGGGGACGACTTTTTCCGACACGATGCCGGAAATTCGTGATGAGCGCATCAAGGGCGATTCGGCTTCGGTCGAAGTTTATAACGCGAAGGATTCGCGCTGGGAAGATTTGCCTTTTGTAAAGGAAACCAGCATCAGTTTTCGAGTTCCCAACAATTCTAAAAGCGACAATTCCAAAAATAACCTAGCTGAAATTGTTCGCACTATCAAAGGAATAACTTCCAAGGAAAATGGAGATATTATTGAAGGCACAGGAAAATTTTCAAACGCCAAAGAAGTAGAAAATGTTAAAAACAAACTCACAGAAATTGGTGCGGAAGTTGAAATAACTGATTTAGGTTGGAAGCTCGCCATCGGCGATCTTTTTGCCGGAACATTCGAATCGCCGGGCAAAGGTCGGGCGCAGATCGAATCGGAAGCCGCCAACGTCAACGGCAATAATCTGGTGCCGATACAGCCGAAAGTTGACGCTAATTTCAATTCCCGCAAACCCGTAAATCCGGCGGCGGCGAATGCGAACACGAACGTCGGGAAAAAATGATAAACGCTCAGACAATTGCGGAAATCTTATCTTTATACAAAAAACACGGCTGGAATTTGCGCCGTGTTTTGCTTTCCGACGGATTGCGCGTCAACATCACCGACGCACTTCAGGATTTGTTCGGCGGCGCGGAAATCGTTTCCTCTAATTTGAACGCCATCTGGTTTTCGCGTCCGTCGAAAAACGGCGCGGAAGCGTGGGAACTGCGCCGATTGAACAACGCGCCGTTTGCGCTCGTCGAAGTTTTTGAAAGCGACATCGAGCCGGAAGACCGCGAAGAAATTCTGCGCGAAACAGAAATACGGATGCAGAATG
>JALYQJ010000100.1 GCA_030855875.1 Acidobacteriota bacterium | reverse complement strand
TGGAAAGTCATTGTTATCGAGAAAGTATCAGTTGGATTCAGGCAAAAACAAGTATTATTCGGGATGCTGTCAGAGCATATTTGGCGAATCCGCGTTATTTGCTTCTGCCAACTGCGTAAGTCCTATTATTATAGGAGTTACGCAGTTGAGTAGAGAACACAAATAAATACGGGTTTCTGCAAAGATTTTTTGTCCAACTGTGTAACTCCTATGATTTAAATGTTCCTTGGAGAAAAAATCTATGAAAAAAGTAATGTTTTTAATGATGTTGTTCGGTCTGTTTTTAATTACGGCAGGCAATGTTTCGGCTCAAAATGCTTGTTCAAAAGAATCCGATGGAGTGACGGTTATTTTGGATATTCACAATGAAACGCATAATGATATTATGGTTGAGTCGGTTGACCAAAATTGCAAAGTAGACATTTTTTCAGGTAAAAGAATTGGGAAGGGCGAGGCATTGCAAATGAGTTCGTACAAAGATGCCGTCCTTCGCGTCGGGGAAGCCGGAAAACTTAGATTTCTTGTTGAAATTGTCGTTGATCCTGCCAAACCGCTTGTGATTGTCAAAACCGATTTGGATGGTTCAAACCCGAAACTTATTTCTGCCGCTCGTGAAGATAACGGCGCGTCAAATACGGAAAAGACGGAAGTGCAGAAATCCGAAAACAAGACGGCGGATACCGAAACCTCGTCGCAAGAGAATTCGGTATCCGCCGTTTTGTTCAAAGAAGATGACAAGAAGAATTGTTCACCGGCTAAGCTCGGCAAAAAAATACCCTTGAAATGGATTAATGCAGATAAAGATTACGTTATGGGATTTATTCTGATTGACTCGAACTGTGAAGCAAAAGGTGATTATCAGAAGATTGGAGCAGGCAAAACATTCACGGGATTTGCTTACGAAGGACAAATCTTTCAAGTGATTGAACACATTGAAAGCGATGAAAATTACACAAAATATATCAAAATAGACAAATCAACCGCGACTAAGACATTCGGCAAATGAGAGCAGCGAGGCAAAATATTTAGAAGCCATTTCAAAAATACAAAATGAGTATTGAGACGGCTTCCAGTTGTTCAGTTTCAAAATGTAATACATTTTACACTTTGGGACTGAACACCTAATAGTTTTTTACCGGAAAAACAATAAATAAAGAGGTTCAAATCTACTCGGATGTTGATTTTGACAACCGAAGCAAAATCAGCGAAACAACGGCGGCAAACGGTCGCCGGTGAGAAACGACGGGGCGATAGAATCTCTTTCAAGCCGCTATTGGAAATTAACAAATAAATAAAGACTTTATGAGAAAATAAAAAATTGAAAAAAAATACAAATCTGATGAAAGATGCGATTATCCTAATCGTCACAATCTGCTTAACCGGATTAACCTGCTATGCTCAATCTGATGACTTGAAAATTCCGGCTGAAGTCAAACCGTTTATCGAGAAAGGCACAAAAGCCATCGCGCTCGAATCCGCCGATTTAAATGGCGATAAAACGAAAGATTACATATTAGTTCTGGAAAAACTGAATCCCGAAAAAGATGAGTACGGTTCCCCCATAAAGCAGCGTCCGCTTCTTATCATAATTCGAGATAATCAAAATAAACTGTCGGCGGTCAAACGCAACGAAAAAATGGTTATGTGTTCGGAATGCGGTGGCGCGATGGTTGATCCGTTTGAAGGAGTGGAAGTCGGCGATAAAACCTTCACGGTACACCATTACGGCGGAAGAGGCACTCGCTGGTCGGTGCGATACAAATTTAATTATTCGCGCATTAATAAAACCTGGCAGCTTTTTGAAGTAAAAAATGAAAGTTACAGCACAGCCGATGTTAATAAGGTTAAAACCAAGGTTTTAACGCCGAAAAATTTCGGAAAAATTGATGTCGATGGCTTCGACCCGGAAAAGCTGCGGAAGTTTGACTAAAATCAAGAGAAAAAATCTATGTTAAATAGATCAGACAAAAAAATTTCAATCGGCAAAGTATCATTTTAACTGTTACCGGATCATTCAGTGCCGCATTTTTCAGATTATCGAAACCGATGCGGCGCATCTTACCGAAAAGAAAGTGGGCGCGGCAATGATTTGTCCGAAGTCGCCGACAGTGTTTTTAGACGAGAAGCGGGAAAAATTAAAAAAGTAAACAGAAGAAAATTAAATGATGTTCAGACTGTTTAATTTTCTCTTAACTTTCTGCCTAAATGATTAGGTGATTTTGCATTAGACACTAATCCGGCGGAATCAAATTGAATACAAAATTTATGCAAAAAACAAGAAAAACTTTCAAGGCTTTCATAATCTTTGCGCTTTTGACGACGATTTCCGGCTGCCGCGCAACCTCCGAGATGTCCGTTCATAATGAAAATGCCTCGAACGAAAATTTACGAATCGTGAAAAACGAATCTAACTCGGCAAGTAAAAATTCAAACGCCGCGCTGCCGACAAACAACAATTCTTCAACCGATAATGACAATCTGAACGCCGAACAATCGAACATTGAGCCAAATGAAAAAGTGTCAAACGGCGATAATGCCGTTACTTTTAACAGTTTCGGCAAAGTAAAAACCGGAATGACGGTTTCGCAAGCCGCGCAAGCACTCGGCACTGAACTTGTCGGAAAGGCGGATGAGGGGATTGATTGCTATTACGTTAATCCGAAACAAGGCTTCAAAGGCGTTCGTTTTATGGTAACTAAAGGAACGATTGCGCGGATTGATATTGAAAGTAAAGAATACGCCACCGACAAAGGCGCGAAGATCGGCGACACCGAAGCCAAAATCAAAAGCCTTTACAAAGGGGTTAAAGTAAGTCCGCAAAAATACGATGAGAAAAAACACGATATGGAAGTTTATTCCGATGATAAGAAATATCTCATTATTTTTGAAACTGACGGAAAGCGCGTTACCGGCTTTCGCGTCGGTAAAGCTGAAGAAGTCGGCTATGTCGAAGGCTGCTCGTAGTTGATGCAAATGGTAATCTTATGCGGCAGCAGGAATTAGAAAATTGCGACTTATACCCTGACGAAAGAAAGGGAAATGTTATCTTTTGATTTTCCGTGCGAAAATCCGGTAAAGATAATTTAATTATGCGCCTGTAGCAAATCGGAGTAAATAAAAAAAGACTGTCAGCCTTTATCTAAAGCTCACAGTCTTTTTTTATTTTAGCCGCAAATCTAACAAAGATTTCGCGCCGAATTTTTATTTTCAGTTTTCGGTTTCTTCGTCGTTTGCCGCTTCGGTATCAATGCTCGGATCGTCGGCTTTTTCAGTCGTCGCGGCTTCCGCCGTTTCGGTTTTCGCTTCCGGTTGAACGGTTTTTTCGGTCTTGACTTCGGCGACTGCGCCTTCCGCCGTCACGCTGACCGGAACTTCTAAAACGACTTCGCGGTGGAGTTTGACGCTCGCCGTGTAATCGCCCGTTTCTTTAATCGCATCTTTCAAAACGATTTTGCGGCGGTCGAAATCATAGCCTTTCGCTTTTAGAGCTTCGGCAATATCCATCGTTGTCACCGAACCGAAAAGCGTTCCTGTTTCACCGGCTTTGCGCTCAAATGTTAAAGCAATATCGCGCATTTGTTCGGCTTGGGCTTCGGCGGTTGATTTTTCCGTCGCGGCTTTTGTCAGAAGCGCAGAGCGTTCCTGTTCGATTTGTTTCAAGTTTCCTTTCGTCGCTAAAGTCGCCAGACGCTGCGGCAAAAGGAAATTTCGCGCGTAGCCGGATTTCACTTTGACGATTTCGCCGCGTCCGCCCAGGTTATCTACATCTTCGCGTAAAAGAATTTTTGTGTTTGCCATATTTTTATAAAAATCTCCTTGTTTTAGTCCGCGACAAACGGCAGTAAAGCCATCATTCTCGCGCGTTTAATCGCTTTTGCAATCCGACGCTGATCTTTAGCGGAAATGCCTGAAATGCGGCGCGGCATAATTTTTCCGCGTTCGGGAATATACTGCTTTAAATAATCCACATCCTTCCAGTCAATATAGTCGGGGACGACCTGACGCGGACGGCGACGTTGAAAGCGGCGCGGCATCTTTTCGATAAATTCCTGATCAGCCCCCGAACCAACAATATCTCTTACTTCACCTGTATCTCTATCATTTTCTGCCATTTTTTTAACTCCGTATTATTGATTTATCGGGCATTGTTTGCCGATTCCGTTTCGTCCCGACTGCCTGATTTGCGAAATGAAGCGCGTTTGTCCGCTTTGTTTTCACGTTTGGTGCGTTTTTGATCTGCCGATTTGCGGTCTTCGTCAACGCGGACGGTCATATAACGCAAAACCGCATCGTTGACGCGCATCCGGCGTTCGATCTCAGCTATTTCCTGTCCCGAACCTTCGATTTCAAAAAGGACGTAATAGCCTTCCTTCTTTTTGTTGATTTGATACGCCAGACGTTTGCGTCCGATGTCGTCTGTTCTGACGACGCTTCCGCCTTCGGTCTGCACTAATTTTTCGACCGTTTCATTAATTTTTCCGATCACATCGTCCGCCGTTTCCGGGTCGGCGATATACATTACTTCGTATGTTCTCTTTGCCAATTCCTTTTCCTCCTTTTGGCTTTCGAGCCTCGATTTTTTGTAAATCGAAGCAAGAAGGGCTGTTCAATTTTAGATTTTAGATTTTAGATTTTAGATTTATCAGAGTTTTAATGCCAAAATTTCGACGTTTTTCTGCAATCCAAAATCTAAAATCTAAAATCTAAAATCTAAAATTAATTAAACATTGCCATCGCTTTTTCGATGCCGTCGGAAATGACGGCGCGAATCGCTTTGGCACTTTTCTCTAAAATTTCTTCAATCGTTTCCGTTTCGCTTTTGGAAAAAGTTTCCAGAACGAAATTTTTCGTATTACCGATTGGATGTTCGGGCTGAATCCCGATTCGCAGACGAACGAATTCGTTTGTCCTCAGACATTCAATAATTGATTTCAAACCGTTGTGTCCGCCCGCCGAACCTTTTCCGCGAAGCCGCACCGCGCCGAACGGCAAAGCTAAATCATCAGTTACGACAATCAGTTTGCCCGCCGATCTTTCCGGTTTTTTGAGCAGACAATTTAACGCTTCGCCGCTCAAATTCATAAAAGTCTGCGGTTTAACTAATTCCGCTCTTTGACCTTCGATTTCGGCGCGTCCGATTAATGCCCGGCATTCATCGCGTTTAACCTGCGTTTGCGCTTCACGCGCGAGCCGATCAATCAGCATAAAGCCGAGATTATGGCGCGTTCGTTCGTATTGCAAGCCCGGATTTCCCGAACCGACAATCAGCCAATTTTCTTCGGAAAGCGAATTCATAAACACTTAAAACAATTTCTCCGAATCGCCTTCCGTCAAAAATTACTCTTCGGTTTTCTCATCGGAATCTTCGCCGACAACTTCCGGCTCACCGGCTGCTTCGATTTGCGGTTCGAGTTCGACTTCCTGAACGACGATGATCGTCGCCACAACCGTTTCCGCATCTTCCTGAATTTCGATGCCTTCGCCGACTCTCAAATCCGAAACGTGTATCGCGTCGCCGACGTTTAAGCCGGAAACATCAACGTCAATCGAATCGGGCGTTTTTGCCGGTTCGCACAAAACCTTGATTTCGCGCAAAGACTGCGACAGCACCGCGCCTTCTTCGATCAGTCCGGCGGCTTCGCCGAGCAGATGAATCGGAACGGTCATTTCGATTTTTTCGCCTTTCGCAAACCGGCGCAAATCGGCGTGAACCAGCCGACCGTGAATCGAATCAATCTGCCGGTCTTGGAAAATCACGTCAACCAAACCTTCGTCTGCCACATCGAGAGAAAACACCGTATTCACGCCAGAATCTGTGCGTAAAATAGCGGCTAAATCCTTTAGTCGTGCGGACAACGCGACGCTTTCCGTTCCGCCGCCGTAAATGACGACCGGAACTTTGCCTTCAACCCGCATCCGGCGCGAATCGTTTTTTCCGCGACCTTCTCTTTTTTCTGCTTTTACAGTAAATTTGTCTGCCATATTTTTTTAGAGTAGAGAGCAGAGAGTAGAGAGTAGAGAGCAGAATTCTTTAACTCTCTACTCTCTGCTCTCTGCTCTCTGCTCATTCAAATAAAAAGTGACGAAACGCTCGTTTCGTCGTGAATTGATTTGATAGCCGAAGCCAGCAATTTGCCTACGTTCAAAACTTCTATCCGACCTTGCTCGCGGAGAATTTCGCCTTTGTCGCACAAAGGTATCGTATTTGT
>JALYQJ010000089.1 GCA_030855875.1 Acidobacteriota bacterium | reverse complement strand
AACGCTTTAAATTCGAGTGCGTTTCCGCTCGGATCGAGAAAAAACATCGTCGCTTGTTCGCCGACTTCTCCGGCAAAGCGGATTTTCGGTTCGATGATAAATTCAACGCCCTTTGATTTTAGATTTTCGGCAAGGTCGTTAAAATCGTCCATCGGCAAAACGATTCCGAAATGCGGCACGGGAACGTGGTCGGCATCAACTTCTTTTTTATGCCGAACGCCGACGGCTTCGGGCGCGAGATGCGCGACGATTTGATGTCCGAAAAGATTAAAATCAATCCAATGTTCGGAACTTCTGCCTTCTTCGCAGCCGAGAATTTCACCGTAAAACCGGCGCGATTCGTCTAAATTTACAACGGGAAAAGCTAAATGGAATAAATTGTTCATAATTTTTTAATTTGATTTCATAATCTGCCGCATTGCGCCGAGATGATATGCCGTGTGCGCGATAATCGCAACCGCTTCGCCGATATTGTCCTGATTCCAGATTTCGATCCCGGCAAAGCAGTGCAGCACATTTTCGTAGGATTTCCGCATTCCTTCGCGCAGATGATTCCATTCGGTTTCGTTGACGGTTTCAATCAGCCAGCTTTGTTCCCATTTAACATCTTCGGTTTTGCCGTTCATAAATTCGCAAATCCGGTCGAGATAAAATTTAGCGTGTTCGGTGTGCGCGGCAATCGTCGTTGCGCCCGAATAGCGCGAAACATCTTCCGCCGAAAGTTTTTCGAGCGTCGCAAAAATTCCGACTTCGCGGTCGAGATACGCGCTTCCTTCGCCTTCGGGCGAACCTTCAAAAGTTTCGCGCAGAATAAATAAAACGTCCTTCAAAAAATCGTCGCGCTGTATTAAATTCTTATCCGTATTCATTTCTATAGTTTAATGAAGTCCTTTAAAAAACGAAAGACTTAGGATTGTATTAATTAACCTAAGCCTTTCTAAAATTATCCGCTGTTTTTAAATTCAGCTGTCAGCGTCACGCGATTTATTGTGACGGAAAATTATTTTCCTCTCCAGTGACGATCAAACTTCTGACCTCGCCGCCCGGAAATTTATCGGTGTGAACATTGACGTAGGTTTTTCCGGCGCGAATCGCGCGAACCAACTCGGCAAATTCGCCGGGAGCGAGTCCCTGTGATGCCGGACCGATAACATTAGCTCCGGTAAATGAGCCGAAAAGGGTTGCCGGAGATGCGGGACACGACTGAACTCCCGGAGGTGTCGGCGGACTCGCCAAATTCGAGCATAACCAAATGCTGACTCCGCCGTTTACCGACGGCTGTCCGAGATGGATATGCGCCTGCTAAACATTGCCTTCCAAATTCGCATAACTCAATTCATATTGAATCCTGCCTTCAAAGTTGATTCTGCCGCCGTTTTGATCATCGGTGATTCTGGCGCGCATTGCGCCGCTCGCTACGGTCGAAACCGCCGGAACTTCTTGATAGCCGGTTAGTTGGGCGCTAAATTGGTTCATAACCTGCGGTATAACGACAATTAATGTTATTAAAATCAAAACCGTCGCTACTAGAATTTTTACCTTCATTTTCAATCTCCTTTTAAGTTGTAAATGTTACGAAAGAAATCAGCGCAAAAACTACAAAGCACTGATTAATTGTTGGATTTTTTTGGAATCTCAGAACACTCCTTCGTGACTTCAAAAGCAATAAATGTTGTCTTTGAAATACGAAAAAAAGCCAATCTTAAAACCGTGCTTTTTATTTTTACGAATGAATGAGCGATATTAATATAAATTGAGCGGTTACGGGCAGTTTGAATTTTATGTCAATTGAAAATATCGAAAAATTTATCGGCGAGTTTGTTCGCAGTTTGCGGGAAGAAATCTTCGTCAAAATGACTTTGGGCAATTACAAAGGCGCGGACGCGCATCTGCAAAAGATTCTCGTCCGGCTGGTCGAAACAAAAAAAGGCACACGACTTTTTTTTCTTTATCGGCAGGACACGCGCGATACAGCGAAAAATTTCGATTTCGCGGAAGGCGTGAAAATCGTCGGCGAGTTTTTAGGCGCGGATTTTTTCGGCGGTCATCTTTTTACGACCGAAAACGATTTCCAACTCGACATCGGCAAAAAGGGAAAATCGCGTTTGAATGTTGCCAAACCGACTTTCCGAGAAAAACCCGCGCTCGAACACAACCGCGAAAAACAAATTCAAATTAACTCGAACAGTTTTTATTTGAAGGCTCTCGGAATCACGACCGACCGCGGCGAAATCCGCGACAAACAGCAGGATAAATGGCGGCAAATCAACAAATTCGTCGAAACGCTCGGCAATCTTTTTGACAAGTCCGAACTCAAAGACCGCGAAAAATTGAATATCGTTGATATGGGTTCGGGCAAAGGCTATCTCACGTTTGCGGCTTATGATTTTTTCGCAAACATTCGCGGTTTGGACGTTAAAATCACTGGCGTTGATACGAAATCCGAACTCGTCGGACTTTGCAATGACATCGCGAAAGCATCGGAGTTTGAAAATCTGCGTTTCGTTCACGGCTGGATCGGCGATTACGAAATTGAAAATGTTGACATTCTCATCGCGCTTCACGCCTGCAACACGGCGACCGACGACGCAATTTTCAAAGGCATCAACGCGAAGGCGGATTTAATCGTCGTCGCGCCGTGCTGTCATCAGGAAATCCGTCCGCAAATTACGCCGCCGGAAATGTTTCAAAACATCTTAAAACACGGAATTATGCTCGAACGCGAAGCCGAATCAATCACCGATGGACTTCGCGCTCTGCTTTTAGAAAAAAGCGGCTATCAAACGCGCGTTTTTGAATTCATCTCGACCGAACACACGCCGAAAAACAATATGATCGTCGGAACGCGAAACGAAAAAACGGCAGACACGAAAAAATTGGAAACGGAAATTAAGACGATAAAAGAATTCTATGGAATCAAGGAGCAGCGATTGGAAGCTCTGTTGAACGCTTGATTTATCATTAAATCGAAGAATTACATTATGGCTATAGACGGAACAAAAATAATTGACAGCGATTTGGCTCACGACATCTACAGGGAGTTTATGGATTTGTATGATGCCGATATTGATATTATTGAAATCCAACAAAAAATTGAACAATTTCGTGACGAGGGTTTAGACGATGAAGAATTTGAAATTTTCATAACAGCTTATGCTTTAGCTCTTTGGGAAACGGGAAATCTGACCGCCAATACTTTTGAAGAAACTGAACAATCTATTAGTAAAGGCGCGGGTATTGCGATGTGGCTCGAACAATGCGGAGAATTTGAGGCAAAAGAAAGACAAAAAGAATTGGAGAAATTCTTGAAAAAGATTTCTTCACCGAAAAATAATCCAAGAAAAAGAAAGAAATACAAAAAGATCACGAATTTCATATTTCAAATTGATGATATTGTTGCGTTTCAACTTCCAGACGAATCTTATCGTGCCGCAATTTTAGCCAATATTTTTCAATATAGAGGAAATTGCACTTATCAATTCATTGCAACATCTTATATGGACTCTGACAAACCAACAGAATCTGCCGTAAAAAGTTGTTCTATCTTTATTAATAAAATTGGTTGCGGCTATGACAGAGAAACCGTTAAACGGATGCAGCCGGGAATAGAAAAATTTTGGGCTTTGGACACTAAATTTTCGATTCCATTTACAATAGGTCTATCAAGTAAAGGCATTGCACATAAAGACTTGTTAAAGTTCTGTGAAAAATTTGAGGTGATCGGTAAGGCAAAGATTATGGATTGTTTTAATGAACTTGGTTCAATTGGTTATGACAATACATTTGAAGAATTTGCTAAACAATTTGAAGATATTGTTGACGAAGAAGTAAGAATTTTTAAAAGGGAAATGGTAGAATTCAGAGATTTGGAAAATTAAAACAACTGTAAAACTCTTGATGGAAAGCTGTCGGCAAACCTTCCGGCTTGACCTTTCATCTGATTGACACATATTATTACAGTTTGCGTTTCAGACGCATTTTAGCAATTTTCAAAATATAGGAGACCATTTAAACAATGAAACCTGAAATACATCCAAAATACAACGAAATCTCGGTTGTTTGCGCCTGCGGCAACAACTTCAAAACCCGCTCGACGACCGGCGAAGATTTGCATATCGAAATCTGCTCGGAATGTCACCCGTTTTTTACCGGCAAACAAAAGTTGATTGACACCGCCGGTCGCGTTGACCGCTTTAATAAGCGTTACGCCCGCGCCGCTACAGCCGCGCCGGAAGCGAAATAATACAAAAAGAGACGAAACATTTGAACGCTTTGAAATTAGTAAATTTCAGACATTAGCCGCTAAAATCTAACGCCGACGCTTTTTACGCGCCGTCCGCTCAAGGTGTAAAATTTTTATACTGAATGCGGACAGACAGCAAAAAAAGTCGGCGTTTATTTTTATTTTCGATTTAAGATTTGCGATTTTCGATTAATTAGACATCTATATTTATCGGGTAATTATCAAAATTAAGTGTAAAATTCAAATCTAAAACCAAACTCGAAAAACTATGAAAAAAACTTTGTCTTTATTTTTTAGTATGCAGCGCGACCTGATCGTTGGCGGTCAGGCGGTGATGGAAGGCGTGATGATGCGAACGCCGTCGGCTTATGCGATTGCCTGCCGCAAAAAAGACGGCACAATCGTTCACACGGCGGAGCGGCTGCCGAAATGGAGCGACGAACATAAATGGCTGAATCTGCCGGTTTTGCGCGGCGGCGCGACGTTGATTCAATCAATGGCTCTCGGCGTGAAGGCTCTGAATTTTTCGGCGCGTATCTACGAAGAAGATTTAGAAGCGGAAAAAGCGGAAAAAGTAAAAGCTAAACAACTCGAAACACAAGCCGTTTACGCTGAAGGAACAGCGGACGAAAATTTCACGAAAGCTCCGGTGAAAGTGATAATGCCCGAAAAACCGGCGGTAAAAAAACAGTCGCAGTCGGCGAGCGCGGTCGGCTCAATTATCTTCGCGCTCGGATTTAATATTTTGCTTTTCGTCGTCGCGCCGCTCATTTTGACCAATGTTTTGTTCATCGCGCTCGGCTGGGCGCAGTCTCCCGCACTTCTGGCGGACGCGAGTTTGTGGGAAAGCGTGAAAGCGTATATCTGGGAAATCAAACCCGATTCGTGGGTCGCTTTTAACTTGATTGACGGCGTGATCCGAATGATTTTCTTCGTCACGATGATTTTTACGATGTCGTATCTGCGCGATATTCGGCGCGTTTTTGAATACCACGGCGCGGAACACAAAACGGTTTTCAACTGGGAAAAAGGTTTGGATTTGACGGTCGCAAACGCCAAAGTCCAAAAACGTCAGCATCCCCGCTGCGGCACATCGTTTTTGATGGTCGTAATGCTCGTCGCCATCGTTCTGTTTTCGGTTATCAAATTTGACGCGATGTGGCTGAACTTGGTCGTGCGAATCGCTCTGATGCCGCTCGTCGCCGGACTTTCGTATGAAATTATTCGCTACGCGGCGAAAAAGGAATCGAGCGCGATTTTCAAAATGATGACGCTTCCCGGCATCTGGCTGCAAAACATCACGACGCAGGAACCCGATGACGATCAACTGGAAGTCGCCATCATTTCGCTGAAGGAATCGCTGAAACTCGAACCGGACGAAGTTGAAAACGCGCCGGTTTTTGAAAGAGAACTCGAAGTGGTCGTGTAAATCGTCGGAGAAATTTATGAGCGCAGTTTTAGAACAAGTTTCTGAAGGAATTAGAATGACGGTTGATGAGTTTGCCGATTCTATTTATGCCAGAGGTTTTGAATTAATTGACGGTATAGTCGTTCCTAAAAATACCTCGCCGAGAAATTTTTTTAAGGAAGTAAATCAAATGCCGACAGGAACTTTGCACGGAATTGTCACCAGCCGACTGACTGCTTATTTAACAATTTACGTAATTGAAAACGATTTGGGCGAAACCTGTGCCGCCGAAACAGGATTTCGGTTAAATCCGAACACAGTGCGCGGCGCGGACATTGCATTTATCAAACAGGAAAAATTAGACATTTTCGGTATTCCGGTAAATTTCTTTCCGGTTGCTCCCGATTTAGCTGTTGAAGTAATTTCGCCGTCTAACACTTACGATGAAATTCAAGACAAAATTGAAAAGTATTTTGGCGGCGGGACAAAATTAATTTGGATTGTTGACCCGAAGCGACGCAAAATCTTTGTTCATCGTCCAAATAATACTGTGTCTTTATTAAACGAAACAGACGAACTTGAAGGCGAAGAAGTAATTCCGAATTTCCGACTTCCGCTTGAGAAAGTTTTCGGCAAATTATTGCATATTGAAGAGTAAATTTTATGTTGGAAAAACTTGCACAGATTGAAACGAACTACGAAGAATTGACCGAACAGCTTTCTTCGCCCGATATTATGTCGGACATTCCGGCTTATACGAAACTGATGAAACAGCATCGCAGTTTGGGCGAAATTGTCGAAAAATATCGTGAAGTCAAGAAGATGCACGAGGATTTAAATGGCGCGAAAGAAGTTCTCGATCTTTCCGACGACTCGGAAATGCGCGAGCTTGCCGAACTCGAAATCGCCGACATCGAAGCGGGTCTCGAAAAAGCCGACGCAGCCTTGAAGTTTCTGCTGATTCCGCGCGACCCGAACGACGAGAAAAACGTCATTCTGGAAATTCGCGCCGGAACGGGCGGCGACGAAGCGACGCTTTTTGCGGCGGAAGTTTTGCGGATGTATGCGCGTTACGCCGAACGGCAGGGCTGGAAAATGGAAATTATGGGCGTTTCCGACACCGGAGTCGGCGGCATTAAAGACGCTTTTGCGATGATCGAAGGCGACAAGGTTTATTCAAAACTGCGTTACGAATCGGGCGTTCACCGCGTTCAGCGCGTTCCGCAGACCGAAACTCAGGGTCGCATTCATACGTCGGCGATTACGGTTGCGGTTTTGCCCGAAGCCGAAGAAGTTGATGTGCAGATCAATCAAAACGATTTGCGGATTGATACATTTTGCTCATCCGGTCCGGGCGGTCAATCGGTCAACACGACTTATTCGGCGGTTCGTCTGACGCATCTGCCTTCGGGCGTTGTCGTCTCGATGCAGGACGAAAAATCGCAGATTAAAAACCGCGAAAAGGCGATGCGCGTATTGCGGGCAAGACTGCAGGAAATGGAAGAACAAAAAGTTCACGATGCCCAAGCCAGCGAACGCAAATCGCAAGTCGGCAGCGGCGACCGTTCCGAGAAAATTCGCACTTACAATTTCAAAGAAAATCGCGTCAGCGATCATCGTATCGGTTTAACGGTGCATCAGCTCGATTTGGTTATGGAAGGCGCGTTGGATGACTTTATTCAGGGTTTGACGACGCATTATCAAACCGAAAAACTAAAAGCCGAAACCGTTACTGCTTAATAATTTCAGATTCCAAATTTCAAATTTCAAATTGAAGAAATTAATCTGGAATCTGGAATCTGGAATCTGGAAAATGCCGATTACCAAACTTTATCTGATCCGACACGGACAATCAGCCGGAAATGCCGAGGGGCGATTCGGCGGACATTCTCCGATGCCGCTTTCGGAACTCGGAATGGAACAGGCAAAAC
Source organism: Acidobacteriota bacterium (assembly GCA_030855875.1). GTDB lineage: Bacteria > Acidobacteriota > Blastocatellia > Pyrinomonadales > Pyrinomonadaceae > SXVE01. The sequence goes on along the minus strand of JALYQJ010000089.1, from coordinate 930 downwards.
TCACCGCCGCCGCGCTTGCCAGAGAAAAAATTCACGTTATTTATTCGAGCGATTTGCACCGCGCCGTGCAAACTGCTGAACCGCTCGCCCAACTGCTCAATTTGCCGATTGTCAAAACCGATGCGTTCCGCGAACGGCACGTCGGCGTGTTGGAAGGGCTGACTTTTAACGAATCAAAGACGGCTTTTCCGAAGGACTATTACGCGCTCGTCAACCGCAGCGTTCATCACGTTATCACCGAAGGCGAAAGTTACGGTCATTTATTGCGCCGCGCGACAAACGCTTTGCGCGAGATTTTTGACGTTCACAGGGGCGAACGGGTAGCGATTTATTCTCATACGGGCGCAATTTGTTTTATGACGCTTCATCTGCTCGGCGCAATCAACCGCCGCACGAAAACAACTCCTTGGCTCGTCACTTCAAACTGCGGAATCAACCGTTTTGAAATTCGCGGACGCAGCAACATTCGCGTTCTGGCAATCAACGACACGCGGCATCTGCACAACATCACCGGCAACGACTCTTTCGCCGCACGTTAGAATTCAAGATTTAAGATTCAAGATTTGAAATTTAAGATTTCAGATTATCTGTTCGCTTTAAATCCTGAATCCTAAATCCTGAATCTTGAAATTATTCTTCGTCCGCCCGCAGTTTTTCCAAAACTGAAAAATCTTCAAGCGTTGTCGTGTCGCCCGCGATTTGATTTCCGGCGGCGAGTTCGCGGAGCAAACGGCGCATAATTTTACCGCTGCGGGTTTTCGGTAAAGTGTCGGTGAAACGAATATCGTCGGGTTTTGCCAACGCGCCGATTTCTTTAGCGACGTGAGCGCGTAATTCATTTTTCAAATCTTCATTTCCCGTACGTTTGCCTTCCAAAGTAACGAATGCGGCGATTGCCTGACCTTTTAACTCGTCGGGTTTGCCGACTAC
>JALYQJ010000075.1 GCA_030855875.1 Acidobacteriota bacterium | reverse complement strand
GCTTCGACGGCTTCCGCCGATTTCGGATATTTGACGATTATTTCGCGCCAGTTCGCGCCTTCGTAATGGTAATTTTTTGTGTTTGAGTTGAACAAAAAAACGATGCCGAGTTTTCGGTAGCGGTCGAGGCTGACGAAATTCAAGTAAAAGCTGTGAAGCGGTGCGCCCGAAGCCGCCATTTCGCGGCGGTCAAACCGTCGCGCCGCATCGCGCGAAAGTCTGACAGAGGTTTCCTCCGCCAAATCGCCGAAAAGCAGCAAAATTGCCGGGCGCAACGGTGAATCCTGATACATTTCGAGAAAATTTGTCGCGATTTCAAGCTGGTCAAAACCGTCGGAAGCTTGCACGAGCCGCGCCAAACGCTCGTCATCGCCGCGCCTGAATTTACCGAAAACAGCTTCCGATTGAATCCAGCCGAAATTTCTCGGCGCGGCGGACACGCGATAAAATGTTACGCCGTCAGCTTGGCGTTCGTCGGTAATCTGCACTTCGCGTCCACGCCGAATTCGCTGAATACTGTCGGCAAAAAGACTCGGACGGACGCGCAGAACGGCTAAATTTTCGTCAATGACGATGCCGGAATTGCCCTTCGTTTTTGAAATTTGAGTTTTCGGCGGAATTTTGGCTTTCGGCGCAGGACGACGTTTTTGGGCTTCGGCGGCGGAAGTGTAAAAGAAAAGAACGAACGAAAAAACCAGCGTGAGCGTGAGCTTCATATTTTTCCTCTTTTATGTCGGATCTGAATTTGCTACATAATTTATCTTAAAACCCCAATACTTTAAAGTATTTTTTCACTTTTTCTCCGACTCCCGGAAAGAAATGATTCATTCAAAGATTAAAGAATCGGAATGCCGGAATCGGCGGTTTCGATTGTGATGATAAAGCAGCACAACTGATTTTTATAAATTAATATTCGGCTTCGTGAGAACCGAAGACCGGCATCAGCGAATTCGTCGCACATTACGCGATTTTCTTTATGAATTCCAATGCCGGTTTTCGCGGAACCAGCGAACAAATTTCGGAATGCCGTCTTCGACTTTCGTCTGCGGGTTATAATCGAGCAGTTCTTTCGCTTTTGAAATATCCGCAAACGTAATCGGCACATCACCCGGCTGCATTTCGCGTTTTTCGATGACGGCTTTTACGCCGAGATTTTCTTCCAAAAGCTCGATTAGACGCTTTAACTCAATCGTTTGCGATTCGCCGAGATTAAAAATTTCGTAATTCGATTTATCGTAATCAATCGCCGCCCGAACGCCGGAAATTATGTCGTCAACGTATGTATAATCGCGTCGCGTCGTGCCGTCGCCGAACATCGGAATAGGTTTATTTTCCGAAATCAGCCGCGAAAATTTATGAATCGCCAAATCCGGTCGCTGACGCGCTCCGTAAACAGTAAAAAATCTGAGGCAAATCGCGCGAATGTCGTAGAGATGCGAATAAGTGTGACAAAGCAGTTCGCCCGCCGCTTTTGTCGCCGCGTAAGGCGAAATCGGTCGGGAGATTTTGTCGTCTTCGGAAAAAGGAATTTTGGAATTGTTGCCGTAAACCGAACTCGACGAGCCGAAAACAAATTGCCGAACGCCGAATTCTCTGGCTAATTCCAGCAAATTCAAAGTGCCGTCAACATTGGTCTGAACGTAAAGCGCGGGATTTTCGAGCGACGGACGAACGCCCGCCCACGCCGCGAGATGAACGATTGCGTCGAATTTGTTTTCGGCAAAAACCCGCCGCAAATCTTCCGCGCTGCAAATATCAGCTTCGTAAAGCGAAAAATCAGGCGATTTCAAATGCTTTTCGATATTTGCACGTTTCACCTGCGGCGAATAAAATTCGTTAAAATTATCAACGACCGAAACCTTCCAAACGTCTTCGGCAAGCAGTCGGTCAACTAAATGCGAGCCGATAAATCCCGCTCCGCCCGTAACTAAAATGTTTTTTTTCACGATTAAATTAAAAGCTAAATCGAAAGAGGCTATAAATCCTGTTCTTCAAAGAAAATAACACGAGATTTCATTCTCCGGCAAAAATGCTAATTCAAAAAACTCCTTCGCTCGTGAAAGCGATGAACGATTTCTTCCAAAAACCCTTCGTAACTGAAAGTCTGTAAATCATAATCCGGCTTGAGTTTATACATTATCGGCAAAGCCACGCGCCAACCCATCCAAAGCCTTTGTCGTTCGGTTAAATCCCAGCGGCGGCGCAAAAAACTTTCGACAACCTCGATTTCGCCTTCGGTCAATAAATTGATGTTCGCCTGAAATTCGGTTCGTTTTTGAACGCGCCGGAAAGCGGCATCGCTGACCGGATTGGAAAAAGTTTCGGCAAATGTCGGGGCTTCGTCCAGACTTTCGCGGACAACGACCGTTCCGGCAAACATATCGCCGACGCGCTGATCGCGGCTGCTCACAAATATCGAAATCAAACCGATTGAATAAACCGGCACAATGAAACCCGGCACGGCATCGAAAATCCGCAAAAGATTTCGCGCGATAGCTTCCCAGAGCGTAATCGGGCGACCGTCTTCGCGGATAACTCGCAATTTCAAAAGTCTTTTTCCCGGCGTTTGTCCGTTCCAGAGCCATTCAAAAACGATAAAATAACCGGCGAAAATCAGAAAAAGCACAATGATTAAAATCGCCATCGTCCACTTCGGCATCTCGTCGAAAAACTGCGACGGCGAATCACTCATTCCCAAACCGCCGACTCCGCTGAAATTAACAAAAGCCCACGCAACCGTGAAAATAGAAAGATATTGAATAAAATGGTCAATTGCGACCGCCAAAAACCGATTGCCGATTGAAGCGAGCGCAAAAGCGAGCGGCACCCGTTCCGGCGTTTCGATAATCAATGTTTCTTCAGCTTCGATAAACGACATACTTAGATTTCAGATTTCAGATTCCAGACTCCAAATTTCGCGGATTTCAATTTGGAATTTGGAATCTGGAATCTGGAACATTGTCTGATATTCGGCGCGTTTTTGTAAAACGATTTTTATGCTTGTCAATCCGGTTAAGCGTTTCTATACTTGAAAATGGCAACTTTACTTGATTTGAGGAGAAAATTTTTGCAGCCTAAGATTCATCAGGGACGACTAAACGCGGAAGGCTTTCGTTTTGCGATAGTCGCTTCGCGTTGGAATGATTTTTTGACATCGAAACTTGTCGAAGGTGCGCTCGACGCACTTGAACGGCTCGGCGCGGACGAATCGGCGGTAGAGATTTTCAAAGTTCCGGGCTGTTATGAATTGCCTCTGACAACATTAAAAGTCGCGGAAAGCGGCAAATTCGACGCGGTTATCGGCATCGGCACGGTCATTCGCGGCGAAACTCCGCATTTTGAATACGTCGCAGGCGAAGCTGCTAAAGGTTTGGCGCAAGTTTCGATGCAGACCGGAGTTCCGGTTTTATTCGGCGTGGTAACGACCGACACGCTCGAACAGGCGATTAATCGTTCCGGCGTAAAATCGGGCAACAAAGGTTTTGAAGTGGCGATGTCGGCGGTCGAAATCGTCAATTTACATAGAGAAATGGACGGCGGAGAAAAACAAACCAGAGCTAAGGAAAAAGTTTTTCCGCACGTCGTTTGAAAAAAGGGTTATGGGAACACGGCGTAAAGCGCGTGAATGCGCTTTGCAAATGTTATTTGCGGCAGATGTCGGTAAAACGCCCGGCGGTGTTTTGACGAGCGACTATTGGAACGAACTCGGCGAAGCGGTAATTGACGAGAAAACGCAGGAGTTCGCCAACAACCTGACGCTCGGAACTCTTCGTGAGATCAAAAACATTGACGAGCGCATCAAAACCCGCGCCGAACACTGGCGCATCGAGCGAATGGCGATTGTTGACCGCAACGTGCTGCGCCTCGCCGTTTATGAGTTTTTATACGAAGAAACGCCGCACACCGTCATTATTAATGAAGCTCTGGAAATCGCCCGACGCTTTTCTACTTTTGAAGCCACGCAATTTATCAACGGAATTTTAGACGCGATCAAACACGATTTAGAGAAAAATCCAACTCAGAAATCCGGCGACACAACCGAAAAATCTCACGCTTCGTCTTTATAAAATTTTCTTTGTAGAAAACAAAAACTCTCCGTAACCCGCAAAATGAATGAACTGCAAAACGAATTTATCCGTCAATCCGCCGCCGATTTGAATCAGCTTTCCGAAAAATTACAAAATAATTCAAACGAAAACTTGCCCGAAAACTTTTTACGCGAAGTTTTTCGCACACTTCACACGATTAAAGGCACCGCGCAAACCTTCGGATTTCCGGTCTCCGCGCATCTGGCGCACACGCTCGAAAATTTGCTTTCCGCCGCAAAAAACAGTTTGATTTCCGCCGTAGATTTTAGGTCGCTTTTGCCAAAAGGCATCGAGATTCTGGCTGCATCACTCGGCGAGAAAAACTTTCAAATTCCTTCGCTGTTTGCTGAAAAGATTCAAAAATTTCGTACCGAACTCGAAACGACAAATACGCAAAACGATTTTTTGCCCGAATTTCCCGAAGAATTTTCCGCTTCGCTTTCGGCGCGTGAAAAATCGGTGTTGAACGAGGCTTTAAGTGACGGCAATAATTTATACATTTTGGAAATAGATTTTGAAGCTGCAAAATTCGCCGTCGAATTTAAGAATTTTCGCAGCCGTTTGAGCGAAAAAGGCGAGATTATCGCCGCGCTTCCGGGCGCGAAATCTGCCGCGCCGAACAAACTCGGTTTTCGGATTATTTTTGCCACTCGTGAAAAAATCGAAGACATTATCGAAAATTCGGCGGCGGAAATCGCCTTTGAAGTTTCGACGACAGTTTCAAATAATTTGTCGGGCATCGCGGCGCAAATTGCCGGACACGGCAAAACGCTGGCGCGAAATTCGGGGAAAAAAATTGATTTTGAAATCTCCGTCGAAGCCGCAATTGTTTCTCCGAAAAATTTAAAGCTAATCTTCGACGCGATTTTGCATCTCGTTCGCAACGCCGTCAGTCACGCGATTGATGAAAAAGGAAAAGTTTCGATTGCAATAAAATCCGTCGGAAACAATTTGCTTGTAACGGTTTCCGACGACGGCAAAGGCTTAGATGCAGAGAAAATTCGCCGCCGCGCGATTGAAAAAAATATCGTTTCGGAAGATGAAATTTTAAGCGAACGCGAAATCGCGGATTTGATTTTCGCGCCGGATTTTTCGACCGCCGAAACCGTCACGGAAATTTCCGGTCGCGGAGTCGGTCTTGATGCGGTGAAAAATTCGATTGAAAACGCAAACGGGAAGATCAGCGTCAAAAGCGAAGCGGGCAAAGGCTCGACATTCGAGATTTTTCTGCCGCAGGATTTTGAGCCGCAGAAACACGAAAACGCGGTAACGGAAGATGGAAGCGACAAAAACTAAAAAGCATATTTTCTGGCGTTCGGACGCTTTTTCAAAAATTTTCTCAAGCATTCCGACGTTTTCGCGTTATTGCGTTTTAATTTTAATGTTCGCTTTTTCGGCATTTGCCCAAAATTTACCCGACAAAATTCGCGGTTACAAAGTTTACAAAACGCAAGTTTCCGTCAGAACCGAAACCGATAAAACTGGAAAAAAAGACAAATCCGAAGCCTTCGTAAAAATCGGCGAACCCGAATTAATTGACGTTTCGCTGACCGGCGTGACGTTTGAACTGACGGCGGAAATTTCGGCTCTCGAACAAAACGGCGCGGTGGATTTTCTCGCTTTTCACGATTTCCGCGTCAACGGCTTAAATGTCGAAATCGAAGAATACAAAGAATCTTTTACATTTGAAAAAAATAAGCTGATTCAATTGCCGAAACCTGTCGAAATCTTTCTCAGCACGGCGCAAACTCTGCGCGGCGCGTTAAAAGAATTGAAAGATTCAAAAGGCGAGTGGTTGGTGACGAGCAGAGTTTTTGTTTTCGGCAGATTCAAAAAATTCGGTTTTTCATTCAAGCGCGTCGTTCCGGTCGAAATCAATCTCAAAATCAAAAATCCGCTCCAAAATAAATCCTTCAAAAAGTAACTTTTTTTATATTTGAATAGAGCAATTAATTTCTCATTTAATTCAACAAAAAAAGATTTAATTATGATTTAAGCATTTTCTGCCGACATTATTTTTGTGCCGCTTATGTTTTATTCGCTTTTGCGCTAAAATTATTTTTTACACCCGCGAAAAACAAAAGAGGTTATAAATAAAAAGTGAGCGAAAAAGCAACGAATTTATCCGAATATATTGCCGAGAGTTTCGGCGCGAATGCGAGTTATGTCGAAGGTTTACTGAGCCGGTTTCAGACAGACCCTAATCTGGTTGACGAATCGTGGCGGACGTTTTTCGGCGAGCTTTTAAACGGCGGTTCGCCGTCGGAAAGCGACAACGGTCAGAGCGCGACGCAAACTAATGCGCCGACCGCCGCCGCGCAGGTTTCCGCCGAAAAAACCAGCGGCGCAGCGGCGGTTCAGCAACCGCAAGCCGCCAAAACCGCTGTGCAAACGCCGGTTGCCAAAGCGCAGCCGAATGCAATAATCGGCGAAGGCACGGAAGTAAAAGTTCTGGTCGGCGCGTCGAAAAAAATCGTCGAGAATATGGAGTTGAGTTTGACGGTTCCGACGGCGACTTCTGTAAGAAGCATTCCGGTTAAGGTTTTAGAAGAAAATCGCACGATTATCAACGAGCATCTGAAATCTTCGGGACGCGGCAAAGTTTCGTTTACGCATCTGATCGCGTGGGCGATTATCAAAGCGGCTAAAGATTATCCGCAGATGAACAACGGTTACGGTCTGGTTGACGAAAAACCTTCGCGTCTGCAAAACGAATCGGTCAATCTCGGCATTGCGATTGACATCGAGAAAAAAGACGGCTCGCGCAATCTGCTCGTGCCAAGTATCAAAGGCGGAAACCGGATGAACTTCGCCGAATTTTTTGCCGCTTATAACGAAACGGTGAAAAAGGCGCGCGACGGAAAACTCGAAATCGCCGATTTTCAAGGCACGACAATTTCATTGACGAATCCGGGAACGCTCGGAACGGTTTCGTCGAATCCGCGTTTGATGTCCGGTCAAAGTGCGATTATCGCTACCGGCGCGATTGAATATCCGGCGGAATATCAGGCGATGACCGCTGCCGCTTTGTCGCAGATCGGCATCAGCAAAATCGTCACATTGACTTCGACTTACGATCACCGCGTTATTCAGGGCGCGGAAAGCGGTTTATTTCTGGCGAAAATTCATCAGTTTTTAATCGGACAGCACGGATTTTACGACGAGATTTTTCGTGATCTCGAACTCAATTACGCGCCGCTGCGATGGGCGGAAGATTATAATCCGTCGCTTTTCGGCTCGGATCATCTGCGCCAACAGACAGTAAAACAGGCGAAGGTTTTGGAATTAATCAACGCTTACCGGACGCGCGGGCATCTTCTTGCGGACATTGATCCGCTCAATATGACTTCGCATCACGCTTCGGAATTGGACTTGGAAAATTTCGGTCTGACGGTTTGGGATTTAGACCGCGAATTTATCACCGGCGGACTGCACGGCAAGGAAGTTTCGACTTTGCGCGAAATCCTTTGGATTTTGCGCCGCGCATATTGCGGGAAAGTCGGCATCGAATATCGCCACATTCAATCGAAAGAGGAAAAACAATGGATTCGTGGACAAATTCGCACACATTTTGTTGACACCGAGCCTTTGACCGCCGAAACGAAAAAAGAACTTCTGCGTAAACTTATCGAAGCCGAACAGTTTGAACAGTTTCTGCACAAAAAATATCTCGGACAAAAACGCTTTTCGCTCGAAGGCTGCGAAACGGTGATTCCGATGCTCGATCAATTGGTTGAAGGCGCGTCCGTGCGCGGTGTCGAAGAAATTTTTGTGGGAATGGCGCATCGCGGTCGGCTTAATGTTTTATCAAACATCGTCGGCGACGCGGAAACCGGCGATATGGCGGAGCGGATTTTCACGGTTTTTGAAGGAACTTCGCATCCGTCGTTTCCGGCGGACGAAGGCGACGTGAAATATCATCAGGGCGCAATCGGAAACAAAAAAACGAAAGCCGGAAACGACGTTCGCATTCAGTTGTCGTGCAATCCGTCGCATCTCGAATTTGTCAATCCGGTCGTTGAAGGAATGGCGCGAGCCAGACAGGACGAACTGCGAAACGTCCAGAAAAAAACGCGCGAAGAAGCGGTTGACAAAGTTTTGCCGGTTTTGATTCACGGCGATGCGGCTTTTGCCGGTCAGGGCGTGGTGATGGAAACTTTGCAATTAGCGAGTCTGAAAGGTTATCGAACCGGCGGCACAATTCATCTCGTTATCAACAATCAAATCGGTTTCACTACTTCGCCGAAAGCGTCGCGTTCTTCAATTTATTCGACCGACGCGGCGCAAATCACGCAAACGCCGATTTTTCACATTAACGGCGACGACCCGGAAGCGGCTTTCCGCGTCATTCAAATCGCGCTCGATTATCGCCAGCAATTCGACAAAGACGTTGTTTTGGATTTGGTCGGATTCCGCCGTCTCGGACACAACGAAGGCGACGAACCGAGCTACACGCAGCCGGTAATGTATGCCCGCGTCAAAGCGCATCCGGGAACGCGGCATCTTTACGCGCAGCAATTGATTAGGGAAAGCGTAATTTCCGAAGACGATTTAAAGGCGATGACCGATGTTACGGTCGAGAAATACGAAGGAGTTTTGGCGCGGGCGAAACAAATCGCGATTGAAAAGCCGAAACGCGCCGAACTTCCCGCAACGATTGAAGATGAGGACGGTTCAAAAGTTTTGGAAACGCCGATTTCCAAAGAAACTTTAAAGGAAGTTTCGGAAAAAATCTCGCTCGTGCCGGAAGGCTTTCACGTCAACCCGAAAATGGTCGGACAACTGGCGCGGCGCGCGAAAATGGGAACCGGCGAAGCACCGATGGATTGGGGATTTGCCGAAGCAATCGCCGTCGGTTCGATTGTTCTGGACGGTTTCCCCGTGCGTCTCAGCGGTCAGGATTCGGGGCGCGGAACTTTTTCGCATCGTCACGCTTCGATGTATGACACTTTGACGGGCGGGCGTTGGTCGCCCCTCACCGAACTTCGCGGTACGGAAAATCCGTCGGCGCGTTTTTATGTTTTCGACAGCAGTTTATCGGAAATGGGCGTTCTCGGTTTTGAATACGGTTATTCGGTCATCGCCGGAAACGATCTGGTAATGTGGGAGGCGCAGTTCGGCGATTTTTCCAACGGCGCACAAGTCATCATTGACCAATATATTGCGGCATCCGAAGACAAATGGCAGCAGAAATGCCGACTCGTGATGCTTCTTCCGCACGGTTACGAAGGTCAAGGACCGGAACATTCTTCCGCCAGACTCGAAAGATATTTGCAGCTATGCGCGGAAAATAACCTTCAGGTTTGCTATCCGACGACTCCGGCGCAGTATTTTCATCTTCTTCGCAGGCAGGTCAAACAGGAAATCGTTCGCCCGTTGATTGTGATGACACCGAAAAGCCTTCTGCGTCTTCCGGCGGCGAGTTCGACGATTGAAGAATTGATGAACAGCGGATTTCAACCCGTCATTGACGACGCGAAAATCGCGGATAAATTAAAAGTAAAACGCATCGTTTTATGTTCCGGCAAGGTCTTTTACGATCTCGACGCGGGACGCGAAGACGCGAATGATAACCGCGTCGCGCTCGTTCGGCTCGAACAATTTTACCCTTTTCCGAAGACTAAGTTGGAGGAGATTTTCGCCGCCTATCCAAACGCGACGGAAATTTTATGGACGCAGGAAGAACCGCAAAATATGGGCGGCTGGACGTTTGTCGAATCGAGAATCCGCGAGATCACGCCAAAAAATATTGAGTTGCGATACGTCGGCAGAACCGCTTCGGCAAGTCCCGCGACCGGCTCCTACGCGATTCACGAACTCGAACAAAAACAAATCGTTGAGCAATCTTTAATCAAAGATTCCGATGAAATCTCGGCGGCAAGCGACCCGGAAGTTGCGGAAAAAATCGCTCCGGCTGGCGCGTAAAACTTCGCGTCATAGTCGGAGCGCGGGGGCGCGAATAAACGCTTCGATTTCATTCGACATTCAATATAACCGAAGCGTTTTTCATCGCTGGTGCGATATAACGGACAAGGATGTCCGCGCTCCGACTAAAGCATTATTTGACCGCTTGCTTTAATTCGCCGAAAAGTTTTGCCAAGTCGTTTAATTGATAATGCGCGTTGAGTCCGCTTGGATTCGGCAAAAGCCAAACGCTTGCGCCGCCGATTTTTCCGGGTTGCAAACCCAATTTGGCTTTCGGCTCGTTAAATGCTGTGCGAAACGCGCCGATGCCGAGAACCGCCAGAAATTGCGGCTTGAATTTTTCGATTTTTTTGATCAAAAGTTTGCCACCTTCGATGTATTCTTCGGTCGTTAATTCATCCGCCCGCGCCGTCGTGCGTTTGCAGAACGACGTGATTCCATAGCCGTTTTCGAGCAATTCGTGTTCTTCGGACGGATGCAGAATTCTATCGGTAAATCCCGCCAAATGAAGTGTTTTCCAGAAACGATTGCCCGGTTTGGCGAAATGAAATCCGGTCGCGCCCGACCACATTCCCGGATTAATGCCGCAAAATAAAACCTTCAAATTATAATCAATCAAATCTTCGGTCGTGCGATTAATCGCGTCGCGCAAATCCTCTTTCGTCGGTTTGAAACTTTTCATTTTCTCATCATACAAAATACGTCGCGTAATGTACGAAAATGATAATATAATTGGAAATAATGACCGAAAATGTTCAGCCAATCGTCGAATTTCGCAACGTCAATTTTCAAATCGGCGCGGCGAAAATTCTTGATGATATAAATCTGCAAATTGAAAGCGGCGAAACGCTCGTGCTTTTGGGCGAGTCAGGCTGCGGCAAAACGACGACTTTAAAGTTGATAAATCGTTTGTATAACCCGACTTCCGGCACGGTTTCGGTCGAAGGAAAATCTATCGGCGATTGGGACGAAATTAATTTGCGCCGCCGTATCGGTTACGTTTTGCAGGAAGCCGGACTTTTTCCGCATTTTACGGTTGAACGCAACGTCGCGCTCGTTCCCGATTTGGAAAATTGGGATGCGGCGAAAAAGCGCGAACGGGTTTTAGAAATGCTTGAATTAGTCGGATTGTCGCCCGCGAAATTCGCTGGACGATTTCCGCACGAACTTTCCGGCGGTCAACGCCAGCGCGTTGGCGTGGCTCGCGCTCTGGCGGCGAATCCGAATATTTTGCTGCTCGACGAACCGTTTGGCGCGCTCGACCCGTTGACGCGGACAAATTTGCAGAAGGAATTTGCGACGCTCGTCAGAGAATTAAACAAAACCGCCGTTTTCGTCACGCACGATTTGCGCGAAGCGTTTGTTTTGGGAACGCGCGTTTGTTTGATGGACAAAGGCAAAATCGTTTTGCTGGATACGCCGGAGAATTTTGTGAAATCGAAACTGCCGCTGGCACAAGCCTATCTGGAAACAATCGAAGCCGGAAAATGAATTTCCTTGAATTCTTACAACAAAATTGGTCGGAACTGTTCGCCCTGACGCGCGAACATCTTTTTCTCGTTTTAATCTCCACGTTTTTTTCCGTTTTAATCGGCGTTCCAACGGGAATTTTGTTGACGCGCCGAAAATCTCTGCAAACTCCGGTTTTGGGTAT
>JALYQJ010000052.1 GCA_030855875.1 Acidobacteriota bacterium | reverse complement strand
TTTTAATTATCGGCGCGAAAATACGCGCGATTGTCGAGTTGTGAGAATCGCTCTTACTTCGTGCGGGTTTCCGCATTTAGCAATCGGCTTGTTTGACATTTTATTCTGATAAACTAGACTTAATTTTATAACAAGGAGATTTTATGCACAGCACAAAAAACGATTTAGGGAAGAAAAACAGAGAAAAAACAATCGAGATTTTAAATGCGCGGCTGGCGGACGCGATTGATTTGAAAACGCAGGCGAAACAGGCGCACTGGAATGTTAAAGGTCCGCATTTTATCGGCTTGCACGAGCTTTTCGATCAGGTGGCGACGGCGGTCGAGCTGCACATTGATTTGATTGCCGAACGAGTCACCGCGCTCGGCGGCACGGCGATGGGAACGGCTCGCGTCGTCGCGCAAACATCCACATTATCCGAATATCCGCTGGAAATATTCGACGGCACGGCGCACGTTGACGCGCTCTCGACGGCGATGTCTGATTTCGGCAAGAAAGTCCGCGATGGAATTGACCAAACCGACAAACTCGGCGATGCGGACACGGCTGATTTATTTACTGAAGTTTCGCGCGAAATTGATAAACTTTTATGGTTTGTCGAAGCGCATATTCAAGCGTAGAACTTAATATCTTTATTAAAGCGGATTGAAGTATTCGTTATTTTTCGACGAACTGAGGTATTTGCGCTTTCGTCTCTGTCGGTTTGCCGCGCCGGTTTTTTAGTTCGTTCGATATTGTGTCGAATAGTTGCGGCAAGGTCGCCAGTGTAAGGTTTGGTTAAATAATCGCTGGCTCCCGCCGCTAAACCGTTTTTCTTGTCGGCTTCAAAAGCGTTGCCGGAATAAATAAGAATGGGGGTATGCGGAGCGTATTCGCGCAAACGGCGGCACAACTCTAAGCCGTCGCCGTCGGCAAATCGAATATCCAACAGATACAAATCGAAATGTTTCAATTGTGCCAACTGCCACGCTTCGGCAACAGTCTCAGCCGTAACAACGTCAATATCGGCAAAGTCACACATCGTACTTACCATTTCACGACTATCTGCATTGTCTTCGGCATATAAAACGCGATGATGATTGGAGAATTTCATATTTTTATCCTCACGGATTTTGTGACGGACAGAATCTCGAAATTATTCTGAAATTCTGTCCGTCCCCGCCCCTTGTTCGTTCTATTTCCCCTTGTTCGTTCTTGTCGTCTATGCTCCCCATAGATTTTTGTTTGGCTTTTTTTATTGGAGGTGTTTAATCAATCGCCGCCGCGCAATCAGAGCAATCAGCACGTCTTCGGCAGACTGAGATTTGTCGCCGAGTTCGGAGTATCGCCAAATATCAATAAAAATTTCCTGTGTCGCCGCTTCCGCTTCTTCGCGTGACGCGGTAAACTTTCGCGCCAATGCCCAGATGAAGTTTCCGTAAGTGTCAATGCAATCTTCAACGGCGGTGCGGTCTTTGTTCCCGATTCTCTGGAGAATGGTCAAAGGCTTTGTTTTTTTAATTGTTCGAGTCGCTAAAGCATTCATTATTATTTGTATCGAAATCGTTTCATCAAATCGGAGTAACTTTATAAATCTCTGTAATTTTTATGCCTCCAACGCCATCTCAAGCCTAACGGATAAGAAGTTTGGTGTTTGCCGAGCCACACGCTTAACAGCAATTTGCAGTAATCCGTCGAAAATAAAATCAGCCGCATAAATTCACCTTTCTGTTATGGACGATTGTTTTGCCTTTGATATTTGTATTGCCAGTGATTCCAACGCCAATTCAAATCCAACGGATTTGCGGTCTTATAAATGCCGAGCAGAACGCTCAACTGCAATTTGCTGTAATAGAGCGTAAATAAAATCACTTTCATAAAAAATTCCCTTTACTTCCAAACTCTAAAAATCCAACGGCAAGTTAAAAAAGAAAGGACGGCTGACTTAACCAGGAAAGCCGCCCTTCAATATAGCTTCTTGCTATCAACTAAACACAGGATGTCAAAGAAGCCTTCATCATTAGAACTTGGTTAACACAGGAGCGTTATCTGAATGCGAGTTTGGAAAGGCACTCAATTTTCATTCAAATTGACTCGGGCTTATCTATAAGTTTGCCGGATTGAATAACTTCTGTCCGTTCGCTGTCGCGCAGAAAAAAAAAAAAAATAGCCGCGCTTTCGGCTAAGATGAAAGCGTATTTTGCAACTGTCGCTAATTCGAAAAAGACACAAAACGCTTAATATTATTGTTGCTTTTTTGTTTGGCAAGTAGTAGAGTTCGCGTTAAGCCATTATCCCGAACTGATTTTTTGATGTCTTCGCGTTTGTGCGTTATCGCACATACCAATTTATTTTTCTTTTTTTTGCGTGTGAGTGCGTCAACGCACTTAAAGATTTCTTTTTTTGTTATAATGTCTTATGTCGGCTTAATTTTTACCCGATACAGTCTTGATAATTTCCATAAACACAGGGGGAAAATTTGAACACAATCGCCATCCCGAATCTTGCGCTGAAAAACCATCTACTCGCGGCTCTGCCCGCCGGTGAATTTGCGCGTCTCCAGCCGAAATTAGAACCGATTGATTATAAACTCGGCGAAGTCATTTATGAATCCGGCGATAACATGGAATACGCCTTGTTCCCGACGACGGCGATTATTTCCCTTTTGTATATTATGGAAAACGGCTCGACCGCCGAAATCGGCGTGGCGGGCAACGACGGAATAGTCGGAACGGCGATTTTTATGGGCGACGGTATGACGACGAGCCGCGCAATAATCCAGAGCGCGGGTGCGGTTTTCAGAATAAAGGCAAAGGATTTGAAAGAGGAATTTGCGCGGAGCGAAGTGTTTCAGCAATTGTTGCTGCGCTACACACAGGCGATGATGACGCAGATTTCGCAGACCGCCGTCTGCAATCGTCTCCACTCGCTCGAACAACAGCTTTGCCGCTGGCTGCTCCTCAGTCACGACCGCCTCGACTCGGACAAACTGGTAATGACGCACGACCTGATTTCCAATATGCTCGGCGTGCGGCGCGAAGGCGTTACGCTGGCGGCGCAAAAACTCGCCAAAAGAAAATTGATTACCAACAAGCGCGGAACGATGACGGTGATTGACCGGCAAGGTTTGGAAGCCGCCGTCTGCGAGTGTTACAAAGTCGTCAACGACGAATACAACCGACTGCTCGGCAGAGGCATTTCCAGAACTTTCGGATAATGCGTCCGGCAACCGTGCTTCTACCTGTTATGCTTGTATTTATTCAATATTGAATATCTGTTCTTTTAAAATTCATCATTCGACATTGGGATTGGTCTAACCAACTTCTTTTTGTGCCGTTTGTTATCTGATACGACACGACTGAAACGAAGGAGATTTACCGATGCCCGAAACAACAAAACCCAATAACCGTTTGCTCGCCGCTTTGCCGGCTAAAGAATATCAGCGTCTGCTTCCGAAACTAAAGGAAATTCCTTTAATCTACACTAAAACAATCTACGAATCGGATGACATTATTAGCCGCGTTTACTTCCCCGAAAGCGGAATAGTTTCTCTGCTTTCCGCCGTCGGAGAGCGTTCGCTGATGGAAGTCGGCATCGTCGGCAATGAAGGTTTTATCGGTCTTCCCGTATTTCTCGGCGTAAAAACGTCAAATAATCGCGCAATCGTGCAGGGCGCGGGCGTTGCTCTGGAGATGAAAACGGCGGATTTTTTGGCGGAATGCAATAACGGCGGGGCATTGTCGCGCCTTTTGCAACGCTTCACTCATTCGTTATTAACGCAGATTTCGCAATCGGCGGCGTGCAACCGCTTTCACGAAATTGAAGCGCGGCTCGCCCGCTGGCTGTTGATGACCGCCGACCGAATGGCATCGAACGAATTTCAAATCACGCAGGAATTTTTATCGAATATGCTGGGCGTTCGCCGCGAAGGTGTCAGCAAGGCGGCGGCAAATATTCAGCAGAACAAACTGATTAGTTACAGTCGCGGGAAAATCTCCGTCCTCGACCGCGCCGGTTTGGAAGCCGCTGCGTGTCGCTGTTATTTTATTATTAAAGACGAATATAAAAATTTTCCCGGCTAGCGGTTTGCAATCAGAGTTAGGTAAATAAAGTTTCGTGATTCGTTTTGAGTCCCGCCTTCAGGCGGCAAAACGCTGTCAATTAGGCAACTCGATATTTTAAGGAAAACCGCCTAAATGCGGGACTCAAAACTTTAATACATTCGCATCAAAGCACCGGAGGAAAAGTTTATGGCAATAAATCAAACAAAAGAACAACTGGAAAAACGCCGCGACGAAATCAACAAACAACTAAATCGCGTCAATCAGGATTTGCAGATGGAACTCGACCGCGACCCGGAAGAGCAGTCAATCGAAGTCGAACACAACGAAGTTTCAACGAGTATGGAATCGAATCTGCGAAAGGAATTGAACGACATCGAAAACAAACTGCTCGATTTTGAAAACGAATAAAAGCGAGAGATGCGAATTGAAAGGTGAAATTTTAATCTGAAAATAATTCTCGGATTTCACTTTTCGATTCTGACTTTTTAATCGGAATCTTTTTCTTGAAAAACTTTTTCCAATCGCGTCCGTCCCTGAGAATCGCAGAAATTGACATTTTTTATCGGAGCCTCTGCCAAAAACTGACATTCGGATTTTCTGCCGAACAAATTAAGCATCTGAAATCGCGGCTCGGTTCGCAAAACTCGCGGAATAATCCAAAACCATTGAACGAAACCTAAAACAAAAAGCAGAAAAAGATTTAAATACATTCCTTCCATTGTATTCGGGTTCACTTTCAAAACAGCTCCCGCGAAAAACATCATCGGCAGTCCGAAAAGACTCGATGGAAAAGACAAAATAAACATTGTGACCGTAGATGTGCCGATGACATTCTGAACAAAATTTTGGGGATTCGCCGAAGACGGCAGAAAAATGGGTAAAAGCATTGAAAAAATACTCGTCAAAAGCCAAAATCCGTTCAAACCCAACTTAAATCGCTCTTTCATATTTTTGCCTCCTTACGCTTGATTATTTTAGACACCGACGGAGGCTTTTTTGTTCCCGAATTTGAAAATATTTCGTGGTATAATTTTCCCGAAATCTTTCTCAAACAAATAGAATTATATGACAACTTCAGATTTTTTAACCGGAACGGTCAAAGGTTTGGGCGAACTGCCGCACGAATACCTTTTTAGAATTTTGGGTTTAGTGAACTTTCGCTTAAGAGAGTAAATTTGGTTTGAGTTCCATTCGTTGTAGACTGAAAGCGGTCTTAGAAGTGAATTGAAGTGAATTTGGTTTGAGTGAAAATGATGCGGGGAAAATTAGGAAAGCAGATTTACCCCGCATCAAATAACATTTGCCGTCATTTTTGATAAATTAAACGATCTTTTTTATTTTTCGAGCGGGAAAAGAATCCGCCTGCCCCGCCGATTGCCGCGCCGATGGCGGTCGAAGCGCCAAGTATGCCGGCAAAGTCGTCCGATCCGCCGGTCGCGCCTAATGCTATCAATCCGACACCCGCGCCGAGTCCAGCACCGACTGCTGCGCCGATTCCTACGTCGCGCAGTGTTTTTCTCGAACCGCTGCTGAGTGTTGCAAGCCAAATCTTATCAACTTCTTCGCGCTTGAACGAAACTTCCGAATCGCTCTTACCGCCGGAAGTTTTAACTTTTATCGAATCAAAATTTGCTTCGGTCAGGATGCCGAAAACGGTTTTTCGATTTTCGGCTTTAACGGCGACCTCATTATTGACTTGCGATGTGAGCGCGTTCCAATCTCCGGTCTGCGCCGCAACCGGCGACACGGAAACGAACAAAAGTAAAACAATTAAAAATTGCGCGACATA
>JALYQJ010000037.1 GCA_030855875.1 Acidobacteriota bacterium | reverse complement strand
TTTTAGAATCTTTGCGTCTTTGCGTTAAAAATTCCTGAATGTGTTAAAATTACGCTTTTACCGATGTTTTCGCTAGATTTTACAAAAAATTTCGTTCTTCTCGCGCTCGTTCTGCTATTTTGTTCGTCGTGCCGCTATTGGCAAAAAGCCGAAACCGGAACGCCCGATCCGACTCCTTTTGCCGTTAAAGAATTAAAAAGCGAGATTCCTTTTTCAACGAGAGAACCGGAAATTTTTCAAACCGAAATTGTCGTTACGGCGAACGGACAAGAGCGAAAAACTTTCGTCGCGCGAAACGGTGCCAATCGCCGGCTTGATTTTAATTTCGGCGCGAAAAATCAAGTTTCGGTCGTTCACACGGACAAAAACTATTTAATTTTGCCGGACAAAAAAATTTATGCCGAAAACTTAAACGGAGAAAAAGATGCGGCTTCGGAAAGTTGGACGGACTTTTTAACGACCGAATGGCTAAACGCGAAAACGGAAGCGGGTTTTGAACGACTTGAAACGGAAGGAAATCTGACAAAATATCTGGTTCGAATGGGCGCAGGCGATTTGTCGGAAACTCTGATTTACGTTGACGAAGCGCAGGGTTTTCCGATTCGTCAAGAGTTTTATTCAACGGGCGACGGGCAGAAAATTTTAACTTTTTCGGTTGAATTAAGAAATATGAAATCGCAGACCGACGATAATTTATTTGCGATTCCGAAAGATCACCTGCAAGTTTCGGCGGATGAATTGAGAAGAATTTTGCGAAATATTCAAGAATAAAATGAATGAAGAAAAAATTACCAAACGTGAAATCACCGAAGAACAAAAGAATCGCGCCGCCGCTTCGATGCGGAGAAATCCGTTTGCCGCGCTGATCGGGATGAAATTAATTGATTTGAAATCTGATGAAGCGACGGTTCAAATCCAGATGCGCGACGAACTGCGCCAGCCGCACGGAATTTTGCACGGCGGCGTGACTGCGACGCTGATTGACACAGCGATGGCTTATGCCGTGATTACTTGTCTGACCGAAGCGGAAAAGGCTTCGACGGTTGATTTGACAATTCATTATCTCCGACCGCATTCGGAAGGCGCGTTTTCCTGCACCGCGAAAATCGTTCGCGCCGGGAAACGGATTTTGACCGTTTCGGCTGACGTTTTCAACGAACAGGGGAAACTGTTTGCGACGGCGATTTCGACTTATATGAAACTTTAGGAGAGTGGAGAGTAGAGAGTGAAGAGTGGAGAGAAGAATTCTCCTACTCTCTACTCTCTACTCTCCACTCTCCACTCACTTATGGAAGAACTGAAAAAATTTGCCCGCTATTTTATGCCGTATAAATGGCACGTCGCCGCCGGCGTTTTGTTTATTCTGATTTCGATGGCGTTCGGGCTTTTGATTCCGTTTCTCGTCGGACGGGCGATTGACGATTTGAGCCGCGAGATAACCACTTCAAAAGTCATTTATTACCCGCTCTTGATTTTGGGCGTGAGTTTGACGAGCGGAATTTTTTTGTTTCTTCAACGCCGTTTGCTGATAAACGCTTCGCGTCATATCGAATATGATATGCGCCGCGATTTTTACGCTTCACTTGTAAATCAGCCGCTCGAATATTTTCAAAACAACCGCGTCGGCGATCTGATGGCGCGGGCGACGAACGATCTGGGCGCGATTCGGCAAATTGTCGGACCAATGATTTTGTATTCGTTCCAGGCGATCTTCGCGCTTTGCATTTCGCTGCCGATAATGCTCAATATATCGGTCAAACTCACGCTTTTGCTGCTGATTCCGATGCCGCTCGTTTCTCTGACGGTGAAATATCTCGGCAGTCAGATTCACGTTCGGTTCGAGAAAATCCAGGAATTTTTCTCAAGCATCACGGCTCGCGCTCAAGAGAATCTGACCGGTGTTCGAGTCGTTCGCGCTTACGCGCAGGAAGACGCGGAAATCGAAAAATTTCAGGAACTCAACCGCGAATATGCCGCGCAGAATCTTAGATTGGTGAAATTTGCGGCGGCGATGCGTCCGCTTCTTTTCTTTTTTATCGGTTTGGGTTTTGTGATTATCGTCGCGGTCGGTGTTCCGATGGCGGTGCGCGACGAAATTTCGGCGGGCGATTTTACGGCGTTTATTCTTTATTTGCAGCGAATGATTTGGTATCTCATCGCGCTCGGCTACGTCGTCAATCTGTATCAGCGCGGAACGG
>JALYQJ010000539.1 GCA_030855875.1 Acidobacteriota bacterium | reverse complement strand
GAATACTCGTCTCCAAGTCGAACATCCGGTGACCGAACTCGTAACGAGAATTGACCTTGTGCGCGAACAGATAAACGTCGCGTTCGGCGAGAAATTATCTTTTACGCAAAACGAAGTTGATTGGGACGGTCACGCGATTGAATGCCGCGTTTACGCCGAAGACCCGGAAAATAACTTTTTGCCGTCGCCCGGTCGAATTACGCGGCTTCGTCTGCCGCAGGGAAGCGGTGTGCGCGACGACGGCGGCGTTTATGAAGGCGCGGAAGTTTCGATTTATTACGACCCGATGATTTCCAAACTCTGCGTTTACGGCAGAACGCGCGGCGAAGCGATTGACCGGATGCGCCGCGCTCTGCGCGAATACGAAGTCGGCGGAATCAAAACGACTTTGCCGTTCTTCCGCGAAATTATCGAAGATGAGGAATTCATCGAAGGCAAGTTAGACACGGGATTTATCGGACGTTTTAACGAAAGAAAAAAAGCGAAGGAACTTTCAGAAACGGAAAAAGATATGGCTTTGATTGCTTCGGCTTTAGCGTATGCCGAGAAACAAAAAGCAGTTTCCGCTGAAACGGCAAAACCGGACGTAAAGATTTCGACTTGGGCGATTGCTGGACGAATAAATTCTTTTTCAAATCACTTCTAAAAGTCCTTTAAAATTAATGATTAATCGAATTTGCTGAAGTTATCGAAACAACTTGTAAAATAGAAACAAAAAATAATATCTGGAGAATAACGAATAAAAAATGGAAACACTTTTGACGCAACTGATGGGGAAAAAAATAGATGTCAACTGCGGTGCAAACGCGACTTTTCGCGGCGACGTGGTTGACGTAAAAGACGGAGTTCTTTATCTGCGCGACGAAACCGAGCGCGTCGCATATGTGGCGGTTGATAAAATCGCGCTGATTTACGAAGTCAAAGAACATATCTCGCGTCCGGGATTTGTCGGCTAATCAACATAATAAGTTGACAGAAAGTATGTTGCTTCGGGTAAAATTTAACGTATGCAAAATTGCAAAGCAGTAATTCTTGTTATAATTTTTGCCATCGGAACGGCTTGCAGTCCAACGGCTCAATCGTCAGTTGCTGACAGATCGCCTGTTCAATCACCTGTCGCTGTCGTCACGCCTCTCATTAACCCGAATGCTTTGTGTTCTCGCGTATCGGAAATTAAACATCTTTCCTCCAGAGTCGAACCAGACGACCCTGCACACATAGCTATTCTTGAAGCAGGCGAAGCGGTGCTTCCGTGCTTAATTGAAAAAGTTGCAGATTCAACCCCGATGGAAGACCCGCGAGGTATTCCGGGACCGACGGATACACGAGTCGGAGATGTCGCTTATTTTCTTATCGTTGATATAGGCAAGCTAGATTTTATTGAGTTGTTGCCCGCCGAAGTGCAAAAAGAGTATGAAACTGAAGGCGTTTATGCTTATCATTGGTTTGTCAGCAAACGTAAAAACCGTTTAGAGTTGCAGGCAAAGTTGAAAGAATGGTACGAACAAAAATACGGCGCGAGGAAATAACGGTCAACATAACAACCAATGGACGTGAGGACAAAACAGCGACTTTGTTATTTGGATTGTCCGTTAAATTTCGGCAAAAATGCAAAAAAAGGCTCAAGCGAAATAAAAAACGCTTGAGCCTTTTTTCTTGATTTCTCAAATTTCCCTTAATTTTGACTAACGGGCACGCGCCGATAACCGACGATGCGTTTTCCCCAGTAACCTTCAAAAGTCGAATAAGTGATGCCTTTGCTCGATGAAGCGTGATAAAAGCCTTTTTCGTCGGCGACGATTCCGACGTGACCGAGTTTGTTAAAAAAGACGAGCGTTCCGAATTGAAATCTCTCGTCGCCCGTCACCGGCTCAAATTCAGACCAAAAAGTTCTCGCGCTCGAACGTTCGAAATAAATTCCGGCATCGTTAAAAACGCTCCAAATAAAACCCGAACAATCGTAACGATTCGGTCCGGTCGAGCCGTAAAGATAAGGAATGCCGAGCCTTGAATTAATTCCAAACATCATTTTCGATTTCATTCCCGCGCCATAGAAAAGTTTGCCCGAAGAAGCGGCAGCCGAATAAACCGGCGCGTTCAAAGGCTGCGACGAAGACGTTTTTTTAACGAGTGTTTGAGCTACTTGATGCTGATTGCTGACAATAATTTGATTGGAAAGCGTCGGTCGGTTGGTCGGAGCGGATAAAATTGTTTTTTTTATGAGTTCGTTTGAATTCGGATTGCGATTAATCGGTTGACTCGCTTTGTTGCTTTGCGTCGTATTCGGCTGATTTGGAACGACTCTCGACCGTTCCTGAGCGTTTGCATTAAACGCTAAAATTACCGTAAATAATACAAAACACAAAGAAATGTCCAAATTCTTTTTTAGATTCATTAAAAAACTCCTGATTTTTAGATATTTGTTGGTAAGCGAAATCGAAGAATTGATTTGCGCTTCTAAACCGGAAACGAAAAAAAAGAAATGACAAAAAGAATCGGGTAATCCAATCGGAGAAAGCTGTTTAGATTTTTGTAAATTGTTTTTAGGTAACTCGGTTTGCGATTTGAATTTTCGCCGAAAAGGAAATGAAATGCAAATCCCAAAATCATTTTAACCGGAAACCTTCTGATTTGGCAAGATTTTTTTGGAGTTGAAATTTTGAGGAAAAGCCGCAGATATTTGAAACTAAACTCATTTCAAAATGAATCTTCCTTTTGAAAATTCATTTTGAAATGACCCCGCCTCCGCCGTCCGCCTTTAGCCGTCCTTCCGATTGTATTGGATAATTTAACAAAGTTTCAATCGGCGGCGGCTTCCAAAAAAATAAGACGCGAAAGAATATTCTTACGCGTCTTTGTAAATTATGATACGGAAAAACTAGGCTGAAAACGATGTTCCGCAACCACAGCCGCCGGTCGCGTTCGGATTTTCAAATGTAAAACCCGAACCCATCATATTCGATGTGTGATCAACCACCACGCCGTTCAAATATTGGGCGGAAAACATATCAACAAATAATTTTACGCCGTGTTTGTCTACGATAAAGTCTCCCTGCCGCGATTCTTCTTCAATGTTCAAACTGTATTGAAAACCGGAACAACCGCCCGGAACAACACGAACGCGAAGACCCGCCGTTTCCGGTAAATCATCTTCGCTCGCCAAAAACTTCTTAATTTCTACCGCCGCATTCGGCGATAAACCGATTTCCACTGATGGTGCCGCAACTGCTGACATTTTATTTAATATCTCCTTTTTCAAATATTAAGATTCAAGTTTTGAATCTTTACTTTAATTTCAATTTTAGCCTGATTAACTGAAAATCACAAGGCAAATATATTTGCCTTGTGATTTTTGCCGCAATTTTTCATTATTTCGCCCGCGACATTATAATCAAATCCGGTTTCATCGCTTCGATTGAAACGTATCGCGCTACTTCTTCGGCGACGGCGCGAAACGCTTTTGACTGCGGCGAATCGGGTTCGGCGACGACGACCGGAATTCCGCGGTCGCCCGCTTCACGCACTTCCATTCCGAGCGGAACTTCGCCTAAAAACGGCACATTATATTCTTCGGCTAAAGCGCGTCCGCCGCCTTCGCCGAAAATGTTGTAGCGTTTTTCCGGCATATCCGGCGGCACGAAATACGACATATTTTCGATAATTCCGAGCAGCGGAATGGCGACGGTTTCAAACATTTTCAAAGCGCGGCGCACGTCGGCAATCGAAACCGTCTGCGGAGTCGTCACCAAAACCGCGCCCTGCACCGGAACTAATTGCGCGAGAGATAATTGCACGTCGCCCGTTCCCGGCGGCATATCAACGATTAAATAATCGAGTTCGCCCCAATTTACGTCGGACAAAAACTGACGCACAATGCCGTGCAGCATCGGACCGCGCAGAATCATCGGTTTATCGGGCGGAGCAAGCAGAGCCATTGAAATCATTCTGACACCGTAGGCTTCAATCGGAATAATTTTATTGTTAAAAACCTGCGGCTGTTTATCAGCCACGCCGAGCATCAGCGGCACATTCGGACCGTAAACGTCCGCGTCCATCAATCCGACTTTCGCGCCGTCGAGCGCGAGCGAAACTGCGAGATTTACCGCGACGGTTGATTTTCCGACACCGCCTTTGCCGGATGACACGGCGATAATATTTTTGACGTTCGGCAACGCCATATTGCCTGCGATTCCGCGACCTTGCGGAACTTCCGCGTCCATAATCACTTTCACATTCGTCACGCCTTCAATCGCGCCGACCAATCGTTTCGCGTCTTCCTCAAACGCTTCTTTGACCGGACACGCCGGAGTCGTCAAAACGACGCGAGACGACACGTCGCCGCCGTCAATCGCCAAGTCCTTGACGAATCCGAGCGTTACAATATCTTTTTTTAAGTCGGGATCAATAATATTTGCCAGTTGATCTAAAACTGCTTGTTCGGTAATTTGATTCATAATTTCCTTGTTGAAAAAATCGGGTTCAAGTTAATATTTCATTCTACTAGAATCGGCATTAAATAAACAAAATGAAAGGCGATTAGCGAAACAAATATCAATTATTAGCTTTTTAAAATCAAAATTGTAGTGATTAAAAAAAACTCGAAAACCGTGTAAATATTTTAACGGAAAAATAAATATTAAAACGCGCAGGATTAGGCTTGAAGGTTTGCAAGCGTTTGAGTATTATCAAGTTACGTTGAAAAACGACGCTGCGGAAATTCTCGACCGAAACAAAATCAGCTTGTATCGCTTTCTCATCAAAAGCCTGCAAGTCATTTCTGTAAAACGGCGCGAAATTAAATAGAACGAACAAGGAATCAGGGTGAAAAAATGAAAACTAAATTACTGGTATTTTTACTGCTTCTCGCGCTTCCGGTTTTTGCGATTCCGCAAAAACCCAATTACAAAGGCTACAAATACAAAGGCGTTGTCTACGGGGAAACTTTACCGAACGGTGTCAAAGACCACGGCGGCGGTTTGCTTTCAGACGAAAATTACGGCGTTTCGCGGCTCAGCAAAGGCAAAAAAGATATGCTCTGGCTGGGGAAAATCACCGGCAGAGACGAAAAAGGAGTTCCGAGTTGGCAGGTCAAAGACGTTTTGACGTTCGATACGCTCAAGAAAAATCAGCAGTTTCTTTTTTCATATTCATCGAGTTGTCTGCAAAACGGGAAGGAAGCTCTCGATATTGTCGTGATGGCTGAAAATTCCGCCGACAAAAAATCCTACAAAGTTCTCAAAGCCTGGAAAGCAAATCACAAAAAGGAAAAATTCAAGAAGATTTCAACTAAAAATATTAAATGCGAAGTTGTTGAATCTAAAAGAAAAGTTATCTAAATAAAAATCTAAAGATCAAGAATTTGTTAAATTTACCGGAAGCGCGGACAATACTGTTCGCGCTCTTTTTTGATTTCTCGTTTTTAACGAAGATTCGTGTTGATTCAAGTTTTGGTTTAGGATTGAAAATATACGAATATCAAAATCGAAAAGGACGGGCGAAATAATAAATTACACAAATGAGTGAAAAAATAACATTTTATTGGTCGGAAAGCTGCTCGACTTGTCAGAAGGCAAAAAGATTTTTGGAAAGATTCGACATCAAAAATTTCACGGCGCGAGATATAAAAGAAAATCCTTTGTCGCGCGATGAAGTCATAAAACTGACGGAAATGCTCGGCGGGGCGGACAATCTGTTTTCGCGGCGGGCGGTGAAATATCGTGAAATGAAGCTCGGTGAACGCGAGCTTTCCGCCGCCGAAATGATTGAATTGATGACAGACGAATACACATTTTTGAAACGTCCAGTTTTGGTGATTGACGACAAAGCCATCGCCGGATATTTCGAGAAACAATTCGAAGATTTCATCTACAAAAATTATTTAAAGAAATGAACACGGAATTAAAAGACGATTATCAAAAAATCAGAGGAAACGGCTTCGGCTTTTACCAGTCTCAAAACGGTTTGATTGAAGTTTCGGGAAAGGAAGCCGTGCAGTTTTTGAACGGTTTAATTACTAACGACGCAGCAAAATTAGAAGAAAATTCGCAAATATCGGCGGCGTTTCCAAACGCGCAGGGAAGATTGCTGGCAGTTGTCAAAGTGATGCGGCACGGCGATAAATTTCTGTTTGAAACAGATTCGATGACGCACGAAAAAGTTTTTCAGAATCTTTTTCGGTTCACCTTCGCTGGTGATTTTTTCGTCGAAGATTTAACTGAGAATTTCAGGTGTTTTGAAATTTCAAATTTCAAATTTCAGAATACCGGAGCGAATTACATCGAGTTTCAAAGCAGATTCGGTAAAAGCTATTTTGTGCCGACGGATTCGGCGGAGAATTTCAAAATAGAATTAATTAATCAAAACGCCGTCGAAATCTCCGACGAACTTTACGAAATCTTGCGCGTAGAAAACGGAGTTCCGAAATACGGCGTTGATATGGACGAAACGACAATCGTTCCCGAAATCGGTATTGACGGACTTATCAGCTACAACAAAGGCTGTTACATCGGACAGGAAATTATCGCCCGAATTCATTTTCGCGGTCACGTCGCCAAACAGTTGCGCGGTTTGATTTTCGAAGATGAAAACGCGGAAGTGAAATCGAACGATGAAATAAAATCTTTGGACGGCAAAAACGCCGGACGAATTACTTCCGTGTCGTTTTCGCCGAAACTTGAAAAAACAATCGCGCTCGCCTTTGTCCGCTACGATTATCTGGCGGAAGGAACTGAATTGAAAGCGGGTGATTTAACGGCGAAGGTGAAAAACTTACCATTCATCGAATAAATGAGTTAAAATACCGAATTATGCCAGTAGTAATTGATGTTGCCGAAAAAAAACAAACCTTTAAAATGCCCGAAATCAGGCTCGAGTTTCCCGAACTGTTCTTCATCGTCAAATTTCCGGGACGCAGATTTACCGATGAGGAATTATATAAAATTGACGCGGCAAACGAAGATTTACGAATCGAAACCAACGCCGAAGGAGATTTAGAAGTTATGCCGCCGCCTTTCCCGGAAACGAGCAGAAAAAATATTGCTATTGATGCTCGACTTTGGATTTGGGCTGAAAAAGACAAAACCGGAGTTTGCTTTGAATCGTCGGCGAAATTTACCTTGCCGAACGGCGCGAAACGGATGCCCGATGCGGCTTGGATTTTGAAGGAAAGATATTTCGCCCTGCCGCAAAAGGAACGCGAAGAACGATTCGCCCGAATCGCGCCGGATTTCGTCATCGAACTGCGCTCGAAATCCGACCGTTTGCGAAATTTGCAGAAAAAGATGAAAGAATATGCCGCCAGCGGTGTGCGTTTGGGCTGGCTGATTGATCCATATCAAAAAAAGGTTCACGTTTACCGGCAAAACGGCGAAATCGAAATTCTCGAAAATCCGGTGCGGGTTTCGGGCGAAGATGTTTTAAAAGGATTTGAATTGGATTTGACGGAGATTTGGTAATCTGGCAGAGATTTTGCGTTGAATATTCGACTGCATAAATTTACAAAGTGAGGTTGAACAATAATTATGCGAAAACTTTTCACCGTTTGTACCTTTTTATTAGCGTTTTCCTTGATGGTATTTTCTCAAGATGATTATCAAACAGCCGATTTAAGCGAAATGTCACAATCCGAAAAAGCGGAGAAAATTGACGAGTTTGGAAAACTCGGCGAGTGCGAATTTGGAGCGAGATTTGATAATTTGTTAGCCACGCTTCAAAACAAAACGAATGCAGAAGGTTACATAATATTTTACCAAGGAAAAGATGTTTTGCCCGCCGAGTATGGAAATAATGTTAATGAGCGGCGAGCAAGAAATCATATCGCATTCAGAAACTTTGACTCTGCCCACTTAACTTTTGTCAACGGCGGATTTCGGGAAGAAGTTTCTACAGAACTTTGGATAGTTCCAAACGGAGCAGAACCGCCTGTGCCAACCGACACGATTCCAAAACCAATAATTCCATCAAGCAAAACTTTTCTTTACGACCGCAATCTTATATCGGGCAATGAACTAGGCGATTTTTCTGAAGAATTTATTTTAGCTTCGGTCAAAGCGCAGCAGGAAGCCGAGCAAAGAGCTTACGAAGAAGAAAATCAGCCGGAAAATGCCGATGAGGAAACAGCCGTCGAAGAAACAATTCAAACTGTTGAAGAAGAAACGGAAATCGAACAATCGTCGCCCGAAGAGATAGAAGAAGCAAAGTTCTACTGGACGAACGAAAAATTCGGCGGATTAATCAAAAATCAAAAAGATTCAAGCGGAGTAATAATTTTTTATGCTGACGACGCTTATTACGATGTTGGCAAACTGCAAAGGCATATCGAAGACGGAAGACGCAAAATTGCGGAAGCCGCGAAAATTTCGCACGATAAAATTCAAGTTATTTTCGGCGGCTATCGAAATTTTATCGAAGCCGAGTTTTGGATTGTGCCGAAAAAAGGCGAATCTCCAAAGCCAACACCCGAAGAAAGACCGATTGAAGAAGAAAATAATTAATGAACGCATCACAAATAAACACGAACGAGTCGGCTGTTGAATTGTCGAACGCAAAACTCGCTTACACGATTATTCAATCGCTTTTGCAAAATCAGGAAGCCCTGAGCGACCTGCTCGTTTTGATGGCGCACGTAATGGACGAAGATATTGTTAAAGCAGTGACGAATACGAACGAATGGGAAAAATATCTCGAATCGAAACGCGAACTCGAAAATACGAAACTGCAAATTGAAAAATTTACGGAAGAATTAAAGAAAATGAATAGCGAATAGTCTGAAACTGAAAAAACTCGCTCTTTCATCTGAAAAGCCGGAGATAATTTATTATGTCCGGCTTTCGAGTTTGTCTGAAATGCAGAATCGCGGAGATTATTTAACCGAATATTCGGTTAAATAATCTCCGCGTCTTTCGTGGTCATTCGATGGCTGTCAGATTCACTTCGCCGACGCTGCCGTTGACCGACAACACCTTTGATTCAAACCGATAGCGTTTGTGTTCGGCACTGATCACATAAGTTTGTCCGACCGCCGCATCTTCAAACCGATAATAGCCGAACGCATTCGTCAGCGCGTATCTGACT
>JALYQJ010000538.1 GCA_030855875.1 Acidobacteriota bacterium | reverse complement strand
TCGTCGTCGCCTTCGTCGTCGGCATCGTCGGCATCGAGGTCGTTGTCTTCGATTTCCTGCGCGACGTATTCGTTGTCGTCAAATCCGTCGCCTTCGTCGTCGGCTTTCGCACCGACCGGTCCTTTGCCGTTCCATTTGCTGAAATCCATCTGGTAGCGGTCAGCCTCACCGAAATCTATATTGTCGGTTTCGTAATTCCAGATTGTGCCGTCCGGGTTGTAGCGGGTGTAATCAACGTCGTATTCATCCGTGTCGCCGTCGTTGTCGGAGAAATTAAAGATATTTTTTTGGTTGTCGTAATTGACCGTCAAAGTCTTTCCGGGTTTGATCTTGCCGCCGTCCAGCTCGAATTTCGTGCTTCTGTCGCCGTTGTCAACATCGTAATAAATCTCCGGCGTTTCGCCGTCGGAGCTGGAGGTGAACGAGATTTGTTCGCCGTCGGGCGAGATGGTCATTGCAATCACTTCGTTCGGGTCAACCAGAATGCCGTCGAATCCGATGGTAAAACCCGGTCCCGAATAGGTGAAATCAACGTTTTGTTCCGTCCGGTTATGCTTGCCGGAAATCAAAATGGTGTAGGGCGCACCTTCGTATTGAAACGGCACACGATACAGCGGAGCGTCCAAGCCTCTGCCGCCGAGCTGCGGCTGAATCTCCGAGTAAGGAATTTCGTCAACCGCCTGATCGGTTGCCGGGTCGGTGCCGAGAGCGTAGCCTTCTCCGTCAATAATGAGCATACCGGCGTTGCCGTTGAGCGCGAATTCCGCCATTTCGCCTGCATAAAAATAATTATCATCGAATTCCGCGCCCGGCTTGCCGTTCTCGCCGATATTTACCGTCGGTTTCTTGGGCTGGGCGGGCTTTTTAGGTCGCACGGGAGCGGTATATTCGACGGGCTTTCTGGGCGGAATCGGTTTGCGGGGAACGTCCTTGACCGGAACGCAGGCACCGCCTTTTCCGTCGTTGGCAAACGGTACTTTAAAGCAGCCTTTGTCGCGAAGCGAAGTCGGAGACACTCCGATTGATTTGGTGTCGGTGTTGCCCGCGTAGGCACTCGGAGGCTCGCTCGGATTGCTCGAAGTAATATACTTCCAATTTTGCTTGCCCGCTTTTTCGACGATGATGTATCTGGTTTGACCGGGATAGTTATTGTCGTAAACGTGAATGCGGTAAAACGCGCCGCCGTCCTCGACGGCAAACGGCGTGACGGAATGACCCGTGCCGAGTTTGCCGTTGGCAAATTTCCAAAAGGAAATCGGATAAGTATCTCGCCCGGCTTTGAAACCGTCAATCAATTGATTGACGACCGCCACGGGGCTGGTACGCATAGATTTTTGCCGTTCGCCCCAAACTTCCTGCAAGGTTTGAGTAACCCAGTAATATGCGATGTAGTTTTCAATATCGTTGTTGAGTTTGAGTTGAAAGGTCGTCTGCGCGGGTGATTGAAACTGCGGCGCGGCGATTCTCCCTTTAAAGACTTTATTGGTGGCGAAACGCAGACTTGCAACCGCCATCCCTTCGCAGTGTCCGCCGCCGGCGGCTTCGAGCTTCTGCATCATCCACTCGCGCGCGGCTGCCTTCATCACGCAGCCCTGCGCCGTATTGCCTTTGATGCAAACCGCTCCGGCTCCGAAAAGGCGAATCATATCGCCCGCGTTCATATCGTCTTGCCAAATATGTTTGGAGTTGGTGTAGTTTTGAAAACCGAAACCGTTTATTTTCGGGTCGAAATTGATTTTAGCGATTATGTTCGGCTTTGTTTGCCGAACTTGGCGGTTCACCCGACCGTGCGCGGCTGCGATGCTTGCCATCGGCGCGGCGACCATACAAAAAACTACCAGCAATCGAGCTAAAGTCGCGGTTATGCGAATATATTTCGTCATTCGAAGATTGTCTCCCTAAAATTTGGTTGTTATCGGGTTGATTTAGACACGCATCTACGATACCGAAATTTCTTTTTTTATAAAGGCGTGTCTGATGGTGCCACGACTATACCAAAATTATTAAAATTCACCTAATTTTGGTTTAGCTTGTTTCGCTGCCGTCATCCCGCGTTTTTGAAGAGTCGCTCACGCCGACGTTCTTGGTGACGTTTTGCAGATACGGCTCAAACCGTACTTTTTAATACAAACTGTTTCGCGCCGACCGCCGCTCCGGTCAGCATCGGCGGAAGGGTCAAACAAACCGGTGCGGAGCAATTGCGAAAGCGGTTCCGGTCTTATCCGGCAGCGATGGAAAAATTTGCGACGCGCGGACAAATTCGTATCGAAAAAGATCTTTTTGCGTCTGAAATCTATTCTTCGATTAGCCGCATTTTTATTTTCAAAGACTTTGCGGTTTAATATTTGCTATGAATCCAGCGTGGGCAATCGAAAATTTTCTCGAAGTCGAAAACAAACATTTGCACATCGGCGGCGTGTCGGCAGTCGGATTAACCGAAAAATACGGTACGCCGCTTTTCGTCTTCAGCGAGCAGCGAATCAAACACAATATCAACCGTTTGAGACGAGCGGAAACGGTGATTGACTGCCGTTTGAAAATTTGTTACGCCGCGAAAGCCAACTCGAATATGGCGATTTTGCGCGTCGTTCTCGAATCCGGCGCGGATTTGGAAGTAAATTCCGGCGGCGAACTCTGGAAGGCTCTGAAAATCGGTTTCGCGCCCGAACAAATTATTTTTAACGGCACGAGCAAGGAAATCTGGGAACTCGAAGACGCGATCAACGCCGAAATTTACGCGATTCAGGTTGATTCGCTGTTTGAATTGGCTTTGATCGAAGAAACGGCGCAGCGTTTAGGAAAACGCGCCAATGTCAGTTTGCGTCTCGTTCCCGAAATCGAAACGAAAACTCATTCGGGTTTACAAACCGCGCTTTTGACCTCTAAATTCGGAATGATGCCAAACGAAGCTCTGTCGGCGTTTCACAGTTACAAAAATTCAAAACACCTCGATTTGTGCGGAATTCATCTGCACATCGGCTCGCAAAATCCCGAATCCGAGCCTTACGCCGACGCTTTCAAAATGCTTTTTGAAAATCTCGTGCAGATTTTCAATGAAACAGGATTGCGTCTTTCACATATAAATTTGGGCGGCGGTTTTCCCGTTAATTATTTGCGCGACAAAAATCAAGCTAACCATTTTCCTGAAGCGCAGCGCGAAATGTTCGCAGCCGATTTCGAGCCTGCCGACGCGATTCAAAATGCTTGGCGTATTGTCAAAGAAACTGCAATTGCTTCAAATGCCGCGCATCTTTTGGAAAACATCACGCTGCTTTTAGAACCCGGCAGAAGCGTCATTTCCGATGCCGGAATTTGTTTGACGACGGTTCGTAATCTTAAAGAAAGACCTTTGGAGAGTGGAGAGTGGAAAGTGGAGAGTGGAGAGTTTAAAAACCAAAATGGATCGCTCGAATCTACTCAGCATCCACTCTCCACTCTCCACTCTCCACTCTCTACTGATTTCTGGCTTTTGACCGACGCGGGCTTTAACATTCTGCTCTCGATGGAAACTTACAAATGGTATTATCATCTAATTTCCGCCGGACGCGCCGATGAAGCGCACCATTTCCCCTATAAACTCGCCGGACCATTATGCGACGGCGGCGACGTTTATTTCGACATCGAAGGTGAAGCCAGACTTCCCGATTATCGTCTTTTGCCCGATAATGTTCAGCCGAATGAAATTTTGGCTTTATTAAACTGCGGCGCTTATTCAATCGCGCAGATGTTTCAATATAACGGAAGATTTTTGCCCGCGATTGTTTTGATTCGGGAAAACGGTGAAGTCGAGTTGATAAGAAAGCGCGATGATTTTGAAGACTTGATTACAAATGATATTTTCTAGTATATTGCCGAACGACCGATTAGAAGCGGCGCAAACCGAAGACACACAACGTAAAATTTAATAAACGACGCAATAACAAAGTCGTTCTTTTGTTGCCTCACGTCCATTGACTTGTTCGG
>JALYQJ010000517.1 GCA_030855875.1 Acidobacteriota bacterium | reverse complement strand
AGGCAAAGTATTTCGCGTCGGCGAACTCAAAGTCGAGGGCAATTCAATTTTTTCTGAAGCGCAGATT
The DNA here is from genome assembly GCA_030855875.1 of Acidobacteriota bacterium. Lineage (GTDB taxonomy): Bacteria > Acidobacteriota > Blastocatellia > Pyrinomonadales > Pyrinomonadaceae > SXVE01. The sequence continues at coordinate 3,856 of JALYQJ010000517.1, read as the reverse complement.
TTAGCCGGTCTCGGTTTACAGAAAGGCGAGATTGCCAACGGAAAACGTCTCCAGGACGCGGTTAACGAAGATTTGAAAAAAGCCTACGGATCGCAGGGATTCGTGCTTTACAACGCCGAATTTGAACCGGAGTTTAAGGAAAACCCGGCGAATCCGAAAGAAGGAATCGTTGATCTGACGATCACGATTGAAGAAGGCAAACAATTTCGTCTGCGGCGGCTCGAATTTACCGGCAATACCTTTACGCGTGACCGCGTTTTGCGCCGCGAATTTTTAATCAACGAAGGCGATATTTACAATCAACAGGGACTTGAAGTTTCCATCGTTCGTCTCAATCAAACGCAGTATTTCGATCCGTTAGACAAAGATCAGGACGTTGAAATCCGCACCGATGAAGAACAGGGCGACGTTGATTTGATTGTCAAAGTAAAGGAAAAAGGCAGACAGCAAATTTCCTTTAACGGCGGAATTTCCGGCATCGGCGGTTCATTTTTCGGTCTCGAATATTCAACCAATAATCTTTTGGGGCGCGGCGAAATTCTGTCGCTTAATTTCGGCGCGGGAAACCGCCAGCAAAGTTTTCAATTCACGTTTCAAGAGCCGTATTTCCGCGACCGCCCGATCAACGTCGGTTTTTCGTTATTTGCTTCGCGTTATAAATTTTTCGGCGAAGGAACCGGACTTTCTCAAAATCAGGATGTTCTGAACGATGCGTTCAATCAGTTCGGAACGGTGACTACGGACGAAAGAAATCTTTTTACGCAAAGCACATACGGCGCGACCGTTTTCGCCACTGCGCCTTTGTCCGAACTATTTTTCAAGAAACGGCAATTTACGCAATTTTCGCGTCTCGGCTTAACTTATCAATTCTCGGCAACCACGATTACCGATCCGCCGGTCAACCAAAATGCCGACCCGACGCAGAGAATTCCGGTTATTTACGCGCAGCCGAATATTATTACCAGCCGCATTACCGGAACTTTTGCTTACGACACCAGACAGCCTTCGGCAAACGGCATTGATACTTTGCGCGGCAGACAACTTTCCGCTTCAATCGCGCTCGCCGGTTTGGGCGGCGATGTCCGCACTTATCAGCCGAACATCACTTATTCGCAATTTATTCCGGTCAGAAATCGCCGTTCGCCGAACGCGCACGTTTTCGCGTATCGTCTGCAAGCCGGAACAATCGGAAGTTACGCGACGAGCGATAAAATAAGAAACGCCAATTCGCTTTCATTCGTCGGCGGTGTGCCGATTTACGAACGCTATTTTCTCGGCAGCGAATACGATATTCGCGGCTATACGTCGCGCTCAATCGGACCGATTGCGCCGTTCGACACATTCGTCACGACGCGCAATATTACGGTGGCGAATAATGCGAGCGGCACTCCGGTTGCCGCTCCGGGTTTGCAGGATTTATCCTCGGTCGGACTTTTAACCGGCACGGACGGAGCGAGTCCGGCGTTGTTTTCCAGAAATTTTCGGTTTATCGGCGGCGACACGCAGCTTTTGGGGAATTTTGAATATCGCATTCCGATTTTCGGTCCGGTAACGATGGCGGCATTCGCCGATGTCGGCTCGATTTTCAATCTGCGAAAATCGGGAACGCAAACCATCAACAGCGAATTTTTGGCGGACGATACGTTTTTAGGCGCGGGAACGATTACGGCTCTCGCTTTGCGAAACGCGCCGAATTTAGAAAGCAGTTTCGGCAGTCTTTTGTATGCCAATAATCGTATTTTGACGAGAAGCGATTTTGTCAGAGAATTCTGTCGCGGCAACCGTTTCGGCTGTCCGACGAGTCTTTCACCGGAAATCCAACAGCTTTTTCTGCGCGGCGAAGCCCAGCAAAATTCACAATTGCGGGTTGATGAAAGCGCGTTCAATAAATTGAGCGATTTTCGTTCGAGCGTCGGTTTAGAACTGCGCGTTCAAGTTCCAATCGTCAACGTCCCGTTTCGGCTTATTTATTACTACAATCCGAACGCCAGACTCGGCGTAACGCAGGAAGCACCGGGAATATTTCTGCCCGGCAAACGCAACGGTTTCCGCTTTACGGTCGGAAGAACTTTCTAAGTTTGAAGTTTTGAGTTCCGCCTTTAGCGGGCTAATCTTCCAGCAAAAGCCGCCCGAACGCGGGATGAACAAAACATTTCGTAGATTGACAAGAGGGCTATTGCAAAGTCGCCAAAGGCGACAAACAATATAGCGTAGGGTGAAACCCTACGTTGATTGACAACCCGATTTCCGACGCTGAAAGTGTCGAACACCAACGCGGATTGTTCGTCACCTTCGGCGACGGCGCGTTATTTCGCTAAGACGTGGCGATTCTCGCTACTCTATAATGTTTGTCGTCTTCGATGACAAGAAAAATGCTGACTTTGCAATCGCCCGTAGATTGACAATAATTTATTGATAAAATAACATTGCTTTTCTTTTATCAATTTACAAATCGCAAGCAACAATTTCGAGCTAAAAAGATACAAAAAGGTATCAGTCAAAAATCAAGATTACCCAAGTTTTTAAGTTTAAGGAGTATTACAAAAAAATGAAAACATTTCGTTTAATTGCCGCCACTTTTGTTTTTGCAGCAATATTTTCAGTTTCGGCTTTTGCCCAAGCCGCCGCGACAACCGGCAAAGTCGGTTTAGTCAACACTTTCGATTTCGATAAAGAAAAAACCGGCATCACGAAATATCGCACTGCCGTCGTCGCTGTTGATACCGAATTTAAGCCTGACAACGACAAGTTGCGGACATCGGCGGCGAGATATGAAACTTTGCAAAAAGAATTGACAGGTTTCCAGAACACAGTCAAAGCCGGCGGCAAAGTGCCGATTTCCGATGCCGCTGTGCAAGCCAAGGTTGACGAACTCGGCAAACTCGAACGCGAAATCAAATTTCAGCAGGAAGATGCCAAAACCCGTTACGAGCGTCGTTATCAAACGGTTGTCGGTCCGGTTTTGGACGACATTATGAAAGCGATGATGGATTTTGCGAAACAAAAAGGCTATTCCGTAATTTTGGACGGAGCGAAGTTACAGGAATCTGGAATTTTGATGGCGTTTGACGACAAAACCAATGTCACCGCCGAATTTATTCAGTTCTATAACACCCGTCCGGCAGGAACAGCTTCTGCCGTCGCGCCTAAATAATTTTTATTCGTTACAAAAGCCGGAATTAATCAGCCATTCAGCCAGTCGAAATTATTTTCGCTGGCTTTTGGCTTTTGAAGCCGCCGACTCCGCTTTTAATCTGCCAATATGAGTATTCTCGATTCGCGCGCCATTCAGGAAATTCTGCCGCATCGTTATCCTTTTTTGCTGGTTGATAAAATCATCGAAATCGTTCCGCGCGAGCGCATTGTCGGCATCAAGCAAGTGACCGCCAACGAGCAATTTTTTCAGGGACATTTTCCCGACGCTCCCGTAATGCCCGGCGTTTTGCAAATCGAAGCGTTGGCGCAGGTCGGCGCGATTCTGGCTTTAAGAGAGTTTGATGACCCGCAGAGCAAAATTCCTTTTTTCAGCGGCATCGAAAAAGCGCGTTTTCGCCGGATGGTCGTTCCGGGCGACACTCTGCGGCTCGAAGTAATTGCGCTTCGCATCGGAAGCCGCGTTTTGAAAATGCGTGGCGTGGCGACAGTTGACGGGCAAATATCCGCCGAAGCCGAAATTATGTGTATTTTAGGTAGCCGCGAAGCAAAGGAGTAACAAAATGGAACCAATCAGAATAACTTATTATGATTTGATCATAGCAGGTGTGGTTATAGGCATTCTGCTCGGATTGATACCTTTGATTTTGGGAATTAAAAAGAAAAACAGAAAATACGGAATGTATGGTTTCGTCGGTTCAGT
>JALYQJ010000505.1 GCA_030855875.1 Acidobacteriota bacterium | reverse complement strand
CGGCAAATTGGTCGGGCGCGAATAGGCGTTACGATTTCGGTAATTCACTGACGTGATGTGATACTGCCTGCCATAACTTTCCGCGTTTGACCCAAACGTCCGTCGCTATAAAATCACCGTCCGAAGGCGAGCCGGCGACGATTGCCTGTCGTTTGTAATGAGTCGTAACGACCGCCGTTGTTCGATACACACGCACCGTAGTTTTTTCTACAACGTATGATTTAAGTTCTAAATTCTTCAGCGTCCAATCGATGAAACGAGTCTTATCCGATTGCGAGGCGGTTATATTCGCACCGGCTGGCATAAAATCGTTTGCCAGAAGATGTTTGAGCGTAACCGAATCGCGCCCTTTGATGGCTTCCATCAATCTTCGTTGGAGGTCAAGAATTCTTTTTTCAGTTTGAGCGGCGTTTTCTGCGGCTTCTACATTATCCCTTGATTCCTCCACAATAACTACGGGCTGAGTCTCTGAAACTTGCTCGCCCTCCGGCAAAGCTTGACGCCAGGCATCGGCGGTCGTAGTTTCTTTTTTTTCAGTTTCCTTTTTCTGTGTGGCTTGGGCATTAACACTAATACTCGCCAATGTTGCTAACAATAACGTGGTTATAACTAAAATCATTTTTTGCATTCGTCTGTTTCTCCTTACTTCTACTGCGCCTTTTTATAATTTACGCAAGCCGTTTTATTCACGGCGAAACGCGCAAATTGTTTTTAACGCTTTTGATTCCTTTAACGCTTTGAACGAGCTGCGCTGCTTTTATTTTTTGGGCTTCGCTTGAGACGTTGCCGGACAAGGCTACGTTGCCTGCTTTGATTTCAACGATGACGGCATCGAGTAACTCTTGATCCGAACTCAACGCGCTTCGCACCTCTGCGAACAAGGAGAAATCCATAGCTCCGCTGCCGATCTGCGGCGTCGGTTCTTTAACGGGAAGCGCAGGCTTCTTATCGTTGTTGACGGCTTGCGGCGCAGTATTAGGCGAATTAACGGGAACATTGTTTTTATTATTTGAAACCGCGGGCGCTTGATTTGTGGTGTTATTTGAAACCGCCGGTGCTTGATTTGTGCTGTTATTTGAAACTGTCGGTGATTGACTTGTTTTGTTGGTTCTCGCAACATCAGGCTCAGGATTTTTGGAACACCCGAACAAAACAATTGAAATCAAAATCACCGCCGGCATTATCTCGGATTTTTTTTTAACCGTCATTTTAATAATAAAAATTCACTCGAAGGCTTTGCGAATTTATACGAAATTCGGCTGCCGCGAAATTCTGTCGGTGAAACTCAAACCGATTCTCTAGCTTTGCACCCGTTTTGAATGTTTGTCAACTCTTGGCAAAAATTCAAATCACGAATCGCGCGTCCAGTCCCGATTTAACAAGTGCCTGTCCTCATCGCTTAAACCGATGCCGGCAGTTTTTCGATAAACGGCTCTGTATGCCTTGAGCGTGCGCTCCATATCGAAGTTTTGCAGCCGCCTGAAACCGCGTGCGCGAAACTCCGCGCGCAAGGTTTCGTCCGATGCCATTGTCTTAACGGCAGCGGCAATTTCTTCGACTGAAAAAGGATTAAATAATAAAGCCGCGCCTGCCGCTTGTTTGGGCAGCGAAGTTACCGACGAACAAGCGACGGCGACGCCGTGCTGCCAGGCTTCAAACAACGGCGCGCTCGCCGCTTCAAAAAGCGTCGGGACGATTACAAATTGCGCCCGGCGATAAAAAATGCTCAGTTCTTTGTATTCGACAATGCCTGTGAATTTAACCTGCTCTTCATGTTTTAACTCGTGCAGTCGTCGTTCGATGCGCGGGTAAAAAGAGTTTTTATGACCTGTGCAGACGACATTGATTTTTAACCGTTCCCGCTCGCGCAATAAGGCGACGGCTTCGAGAAGGCGAATGTGATTTTTATGCTCCCAAGTCATCGCCGGATAGAGAATAAACGGGCGCGGCGGGCATTCGTATTTTTCAAAAAGCGCGTCGGCGTCCTGTTCTGTAAATTCGTCTAACGCCGTTTCGGGAGGCGACCAGGGAATGACTTGAATTTTTTCCGCTTTTGTTCCGTATTTTTGCATCACGTCTTGCTTGATAAATTGAGAAGCGACGACAACGGTATGCGCGGCGCGACACGCCGCCGGATAAACGATTTCGCGCCGTTGAATCTCTTCCGGCGCGAAGAATTCAGGGTAATGCAGATGCTGTAAATCGTGCGGATTATAAACGGTCGGCACACGGCAATAGACGTAATCTTGATAAGGAAAGTGAATGACATCACAATTCAAGTTTTCATAAAAACCATCGGATGTCGGAACACTCACTTGAGCTTTACGCGGCGGCACGACGAAACGCTTAACGACGCGAGCGAGCGGGCGAAGCGTTCCCAGAACGCGCTTGAGAGTCTCCGTCTGATTTGGTTTATTTTGTTCGGGCTGCGGAGCGCAAACTAATGTTTGACGTTCACCCAAAAGCGGCTTCAACCAATCAGCGTCAGACTGATGACCGATGAAGACATATTCTTCATCTCCGTCAAGCTGATTTAACGAAGTCAAAGTTCGCAGCACGGTTTCGATTCCGCCCGTGCCGCTGCCGGACGGAATTTGAGCGTTGATGGCGATTCGTAGCTTTTTCTTCAATATGAGATATAAACGGTTTTTTATTTTATTCTGACTGCGATACCGACACCCGGCACGTCCGAAAAATATTCAAAGAAGCGAAAATCGGGAAATTTTTTCTGAATGGCGTGCCAGACTCCGAGCAAATTGTTCCAGCCGTAAGGATCGGCTTCGCCTTCTATTTTTTCCAGAGAACCGGGCATAATATCGTCGAAGATAACCGCACCGCCGACGGCGCAGTACGGCATCGTGTCCGTTAAATCCTGATAGGCTCCGAGCAGCGAATGATCACCGTCAATCACAATCAAATTAAACTCGGCGGGGCGTTTTTTCATCGTCAAGACGAATTTCAAACGATGGCGGACGCTCGATCTTCGACTGCCGAAAAAAGCCGGTAAAGTTTGGTGGCTGTCGCCGTTGATGAGTTGTATTTTCTTTTTGTAACCGACTTTTTTTATTTCAGTTTGCACAAATTCAGCGCCCGGATTGGACACGCCCGCGTAATCGCGCACCCACATATCAAACCCGTAAATTTCCGTTTCCGGTGAATTTGCAGCCGCCATCGCCATTGAGAATCCGCGCCGCACCCCAACTTCCAGATAAGCCTTCGGCTGTAGTCTCGAGCAAGCCACGAAACAAAACAACGAGTCTCGATTCGCCCGGATTCAACCGCTTCGATAATGAGATTCGTCCAAACGGGGTCGTGAGTCAGCGTTCTCATAACTTTAAGCACAGCCTGCCGGTTTTCATCCGACGCAACCCGCCGGTATAACTCATCCGAATCTATATTATTCCAAAAAACAAATTCATATTTGTTTCGCTTGTCATTTCCCCTTTTCTCATTTCACTATATGTTTAGCATTTGACGACACCACTGTTCAAGCACTAGAGCCTTGAACGAAAGCGGGCTGACCGCTTCCGCCGGAAATTCTCCCTTCGCTAAGCGCAATCCGCTTTCGCCGCTTAAAACATCGGACTGAACCAAATAACCGTCGCGCAGCGAATCGCCGTGTGCCGCAAAAATAGCGTCGTGCCACTCGCGCGTCGGCGGCGCGAATCCGCGCTTCGGGCGATTCAAAACCCAATCGGGCAAAACGTCTCGAACCGCTTCTCTGAGCCAATATTTCGGCGGCAGCTTCGCGTCCGACTGCGTTTTCCGCAAGCCGACGACTGTTTCGACAAATTTATAATCGACCAGCGGAAGCCGCATTTCCACCGACGAAGCCATTCCCAAACGGTCGCCTTGCGCGATGCCGT
>JALYQJ010000476.1 GCA_030855875.1 Acidobacteriota bacterium | reverse complement strand
TCTTCGGATTATGTTTGGCTAATACTTTCGTAATGGCTGCCGTCAATGTCGTTTTCCCGTGATCGACGTGTCCGATGGTCCCGATATTGACGTGCGGTTTACTTCTGTCGAATTTCTCTTTACTCATAATTTTTGATGCCTCGAAAAACTATTTTTCTTCTATTCCTAAAAACTTTTTAATATGCCGCGAAAGTTGTTCATCAACTTCGGTATGTCGCGGAATAGGCTGCTTTTTACCGTTTCCCGGATTCAAGTAAATATCGTGTCTTGAACCGTGTCTTACTAAAATGCAGCCCGCTTTTATCAACTGCTTTATCAAATCCTTCCGCTTCATATCAAGATTTCTTTAACCTGATATTCTTGCGGAACTTCATCCATTGCCATCAAAAGAAATGCGTCTTTGATGTTTTCTTCCAACTCTTCAACCGATTCGCCCTGCGTCATTATTTCAGGATGTTCCAACAATTTGCCTAACCAAAATTTGTCGGACTTCCAATAAACCAACGTCATTTTTGACGAACCACTTAACATAAAACTAACTCGACGCGCCTTTCACCTTGGCGATAATTTCTTCGGCAACATTGCGCGGTGCTTCGGCGTAGCGTTCAAAGTGCATACTCGATGTTGCACGTCCCTGTGTCGAAGAGCGCAAATCCGTTGTGTAGCCGAACATTTCCGAAAGCGGAACGAAAGCCGTGACTACCTGAACGCCGCCCGGACGCGGTTCCATTTTATCAATCTGACCGCGACGGCGATTTAAGTCTCCGTTGACTGCGCCCATATATTCTTCCGGCGTGACAACTTCGATTCTCATAATCGGTTCGAGCAAAACGGGTTTAGCTTTTCTGACCGCATCCTGAAATGCGAGACTTCCCGCGATGTGAAATGAACGCTCATCCGAGTCAACTTCGTGATAAGAACCGAACACGAGTCTCGCTTTAATATCAACCAATTCGTAGCCCGCAAGAAATCCGCGCTGCATTGCATCTTTGATTCCTTCCATCGTCGGTTTGATAAATTGTCGGGGAATCGAGCCGCCGGTGATTTTGTCTTCAAAGACATATCCTTCGCCCGGAGCCGGTTCGATTTCGAGTTCGACGTGACCGAATTGACCGCGACCACCTGATTGTTTCTTGAAAATTTCCTTGCCCGGTGCTGGAATCGTAATCGTTTCGCGGTAAGCAACCTGCGGTTTACCGACATTGGCTTCAACGCCGAATTCGCGTTTCATCCGGTCAACAATGATTTCCAAATGCAACTCACCCATTCCGGCAATAATCGTCTGTCCGGTTTCGTGATCGGTCGAAACGCGGAAACTTGGATCTTCCTGTGCCAGACGATTGAGTGCAATGCCCATTTTATCTTGATCCTGACGGGTTTTCGGTTCAACCGCAACGCGCACGACGGGTTCCGGGAAATCCATTGATTCGAGAATAATATGTTTATTTTCGTCGGAAACCGTATCGCCGGTCGTCGTGTTTTTCATTCCGCCGATAGCAACGATTTCGCCTGCGCTCGCCGATTCCACATCTTCGCGTTTGTTGGCGTGCATCAGCATCAATCGTCCGACTCGTTCTTTCGAGCCTTTAATCGTATTGACGACATACGAACCTGACTTCACCGTTCCCGAATAAATTCTGACAAACGCGAGTTGTCCAAGATGCTTGTCCGCCATCAATTTGAAAACCAAGCCGGAGAAAGGCGCGGAAGCAGTCGCTTCGCGTGTTTCAATTTCGTCGGTTTTCGGATTAACGCCTTCGACCGCCGGAATATCCTGCGGACTCGGCAGATAATCAACTACCGCGTCAAGCAAAGTCTGAACGCCTTTGTTTTTGAAAGCCGAGCCGGTAACGACCGGAACTATTTTCAAATCAATCGTTCCCTGGCGAAGCGCGGCGCGAATTTCGTCCTGAGAAATTTCCTCGCCTTCGAGATATTTCATCATCAAATCGTCGTCAATCGCCGAAACCGCTTCAACTAATTTTTCACGCGCTTCTTTTGCCGCATCAACTAAATCAGCCGGAATATCTGTAGTTTCATACTGTGCGCCCTTCGTTTCATCGTTCCAGATCAGACCTTTCATCGTGATTAAATCAATCACACCTTTCAGTTTGTCTTCGAGTCCAATCGGAATTTGCAATGCGACGGCGTTTGCGCCCAAACGATCTAAAATTGATTGAAACGAGCGGTCGAACGATGCGCCCGCGCGGTCTAACTTATTGATGAAGCAAATTCTCGGAACGCCGTATTTATCGGCTTGCCGCCAAACTGTTTCGGATTGCGGCTCAACGCCTGCAACACCATCGAAAACGCAGACCGCGCCGTCAAGAACGCGCAGAGAGCGTTCGACTTCCATCGTAAAATCAACGTGACCCGGCGTATCAATAATATTAATGCGATGTTCGATTCCGTTGCGTTTCCAGAAACAGGTAGTTGCAGCGGACGTAATCGTAATTCCGCGCTCTTGTTCCTGCTCCATCCAATCCATCGTCGCCGTTCCCTCGTGAACTTCGCCGATTTTGTGGGAAACACCTGTGTAAAAAAGCACACGCTCGGTTGTCGTGGTTTTACCCGCGTCAATGTGCGCCATAATGCCGATGTTTCTAAATTTGTCTAAGCTAGTGTTTGCCATTTTATAAGCGGTAAACGGTAAGTGCTAAGTAGTAAGTGAAAAGCCGAAAACTTACCACTTACCGTTTACCACTTACCACTACTAATTAAAATCTGTAATGCGCGAACGCTTTGTTCGCTTCCGCCATCCGGTGAACGTCTTCGCGTTTTTTCGCCGCGCCGCCGCGATTGTTGGTTGAATCGAGAAGTTCGCCGACCAATCTGTCCTGCATCGTCTTTTCGTTGCGTTTCCGCGCGTTGGTCACAATCCAGCGAATCGCCAGAGTATTGCGGCGGTCGCGGGTTACTTCAATCGGAACCTGATAAGTCGCGCCGCCGATACGACGTGATTTTACTTCGAGCGTCGGCGAAACCGTATCCAACGCTTTTTTAAAGATTTTCAAAGGTTCTTCGCCGG
>JALYQJ010000467.1 GCA_030855875.1 Acidobacteriota bacterium | reverse complement strand
TCGATTTGTTCAATGTTCATCTTTATTTGTTAATTTGAAAATGAGCGTAAATAAAATTCTGCGTCGCGCCCGAAGGCGTTCGGTGTTCTTCGCGGAAACTCTGCAAAAGTTCAAAATCTGTTCCAATGGTTTGCTGCATTTTCTCCAAGCTGTATCTTTCCACTTCTAATCCGCTGCATTTCAACGCGCCGTCTTCGGAAAAAGTCGCAACGATGAAATGTCCTTCGGTTTTTAATGCCCGCCGAAGATTTTTCAAATAAAGCTCGCGGTCGCGCGGCTCGGTCAAAAAATGAAAAACGGCGCGGTCGTGCCATAAGTCGAAATGATTTTCCGGTAACGCAAACTGCGTTATATCGGCGGCAATTCAATTAACGAGAGCGGCTTTGCTGCCCAACCGCCGTTTTGTTTTTTCCAGCGCGGTCGCTGATATATCCAGCACGGTTAAATTCTTAAAACCTCGTCCGAGCAAATCGTCAATTAAAGTTGACGCGCCGCCGCCGATGTCTATAATTCGAGCGTCCGCTTTTAGATTAGCCGAATGAATCAAAGCTAAAGACTTTTGTAAATGAGTCTGAAACCAACTAACGTCAGTCGGCTCTTTCGTTTCGTAAATATGTTCCCAATGCTTTTGTTTATTCAAAATTTTAACCTCACCTAAGTTGTAAGTTTGCCCTTAAAAACTTTCTTAAACAAATTGTCTCCAATTCCTTAACTATAAATGCGTTTCGTGTTCGGCGTATCCTTCGCATTCGGTCTGCACCGTAACGTGCGAAATTTTAAAGTTTTTCGCGACGAACTCGTGAACCCGTTTCATTACCGCGTCGTGTTCATTGTTATTGGTTAAAACCGTGTGGACGCTCATCGCGTTCACGCCCGAAGTTAAACTCCAAACGTGAAGGTCGTGAATTCCGGCTACGCCTTCGACTTTTTCTAAACTCTCGCGCAAAGTTGCGATATTGACATCCGACGGCGTGCCTTCAATCAAAACGCCGACGGCATCTTTCAAACAGTTTCTTAATTTTCTTCAGCAAAATGTTTATGCGCCGCCTGCTTTTGACCGCCGAGCGCGAAGGCGAATAAAACGACGAGCAGACAAACCGCGCCCGCAATGGTAAAAGTCAAAGGCGTTTTCCACCAGACGGCGGCGTAACCGATTGCCGGATAAGTAATCAGCCAGCAAGCGTGCGTCAAAGCGAAATACGCCGCGTAAGCCCGCCCGCGTTCTTCTTCGCGCGTGTGTTCCGCCAGAAGCGTTCCCGACGCGATGGAAATTAAGGCTTGTCCCGCGCCGTTTAAAAACCACAACGCGGCGAAAATGACGAGCGGCGGCTGAAAAACGCCCGGCAATAAAATTAAGCCGAGAATAATTCCGCCGATAAAAAGCGCAGTCCGCGACCAATCGTGCCTGATGTAATGCAGAGCCGTTTTACCGTCCGCGTCCGCTTCGATGCGCGCCGTGGCGCGTCCCAGAATTATCGCTGCAATTGACGAACCCAAACCCAAAACCGCCATCACGACGGCAAAACCCGTGTTGCCGCTTTGCAAAACATCGCTGATATAGACGATTGTTCCGACAATCGCCGCCGCGCCCGCCGTCGCTTCGGCGAAACTCAAAATCAAAGCCTGCCGCAGCGACGGTTCGCGCAGTAAAATCCGTGTGCCGAGCGTCAGGTCGCTCAGGAATCCGCGCAGCGCAATCGGCGCAAGTTGTTTTTTCACCTGCGGAATCGTGACCAATAAAACCAATCCGGCGGAAACGAGATAAGTAAAAGCGTCGAACCAGAAAACCCAGCGCACGCTGAACGTCGCCACCAGAAGTCCGGCAATCGCGGGCGCGGCAAACGATTCGATGTCAACGGCGACACGCGAATAAGAAAGAGCTTTGACGTAATCCGCTTCGCCGACAACTTCCGGCAGACTCGCTTCAAACGTCGGGGTGAAAAACGCGGTCACGGCGTTGATCGCAAAAATCAGAGCGTAAATATGCCAGATTTCCGTGATAAACGGAAAAAGCGCGAGCAGACCGAACCGCAGAACGTCAGTCACAATCAAAATCTTTTTGCGGCTCACGCGGTCGGCTAAAACTCCGGCGAACTGCGAAAACAGCAGAAACGCCAGAATCCGCAAAAAAAGCGCGTTGCCGATAATCGCCGTCGCCGATTCGCCGCCCGATAACTGATACGCGAAAATCGCCAGCGCGACCGTCGTTACGCCGCTTCCGAGCAGAGAAACGATTTGCGCAGCAAATAAAAAGACGTAGTTTCGATTGCGCCATAATCCGCCGTTCGGTTGTTCAGATTTAGATTTCAATATAATTTTCTTATCTGTAATTCGGTTATTTGATTTGTGCCGCTTTAAATCAAAACAGCATTTTCAATCGGCACGACGACAATAATTCCGTCGCCTTTTTTGCCCGTATGCGCGTGTCCGCGAATTGCCGCGACAATCGGCTCAACCACTTCGTCGTTAGCGGCGATTTCAATGCGTTTTTGCAATTTAAACGGGTTGAGCGCGTCGTAACTCGTCGTTCGCAAACGCTGTCCGAAACCTTCGACATCTGTGACGGTGATGCCGGGAAAATCTTCAATGTCTTCGAGAGCGCAGACGATTTCATCAAGCCGGTGCGGTCGCACGACGGCGATAATTAGTTTCATAGTGATTCGTTTTATGAAGATTTCAAACCGCCGATTGACACGGACGAACGCGGATATTTTTTATTCTTTGGAACACGTAGTGCAAGGTTTTGACCTACGTGTTCCAAAGAATAAATTCGTCAAAAATATTTAAGATCGCCGCATTCCGTCGTTTTAGAAATAATTGATATGTTTTCTTCCAAAAAATAAATACTCTGGATTATTTGAAATTGCACAATTTTTACTTTTTTCTGATTTTTGTGCAAAAGTTATTTTGCCTTAAACTTTTTTGTGGCTATTTTCCTGCGAGATCGGTTATAATTTTTTCGGCTTTCCGCTATTACTTCAATTTCCCGCCGCAAAAATGCCGAATAAAATCAAAATTCTCGTCCTTTTCGGAACCCGCCCCGAAGCTATCAAACTCGCGCCCGTCATCTACGAATTAAAACGTCGGCGCGAATTTCAAACGTGCGTCGTTTCGTCGAGTCAGCACACGGATTTGCTCGCACCTTTTTTGAAAATTTTCGATGTAAAACCCGATTATGATTTGCGCGTGATGACCGAAAACCAAACTCCGAATACGGTTTGCGCTAAAATTTTGCAGCAGTTGGACGAAGTTTTCGACGCGGAAAAGCCTGATTGCATTTTGGTTCAGGGCGATACGACGACGGCTTTTGCCGGAGCGTTCGCCGCCTTTAACCGGAAAATCGCCGTCGGTCACGTCGAAGCCGGACTTCGTTCGGGAAATCTGCACAGCCCTTTTCCCGAAGAGATGAATCGTCGTTTAATTTCACAGACGGCGACGTTTCATTTTGCCGCGACCGAAAAAAACTGCGAAAATCTACGCGGCGAACTCATAGACGAAACACATATTTTTCTAACCGGAAATACGGTGGTTGACGCGCTTCGGTTTATCACGAAAAATTCTTCTCCGGGCGAAAGAATTTACGATTTAATCGGGAAGACCGAAAGTTTTAAGCGTATTTTACTGACGACGCACCGGCGCGAGGCACACGGCGCGGCGATGAGCGGAAATTTAACCGCTTTGCGTGATTATGTTCGGCAGCACACGGACGTTTGTTTGTTTTTTCCGGTTCATCCGAACCCGAACGTCCGGCGGGC
>JALYQJ010000453.1 GCA_030855875.1 Acidobacteriota bacterium | reverse complement strand
ATAAAAATCTTTTTCTCGCATTTAATTCACTCCTCTAAATTTTTATTCGGTAGAAAATAATTGATCTAATAAAAGGGATAGAAAAACTTACTGCTCCCAAAGTTTATTGATTTCGTCTTTTATCTTCTGCTCGAAGATGCGGATTAACTCACGATTAGCGTTGACCAGCGATTGCTCGCGCTCGATTTGGGCGACGATTTGCTTTTGTTCTTCAAGCGGCGGAAGCGGGATTGTGATTGTTTTCAAAGTGCTGGCTTTAATTCCGTAAACAGTTGAACCTGTCGCGTGATTTTGAATTCTGTTTTGAACTTCGACGCTTATCAAAACATTTTTGAGATATGTTCTATCAAGATTTCCGTTGCGCGGAATTAGCGCGATGATTCTTTGAGCAAGCGCAATCTTTTCGTCGGTGTCAATTTGCGCGACGTTTCCAAGCGGTGCTTCTGTCGTAATTAAAACATCGCCTTTTTCGGTAAAGCCTCTTGTCATCCAACCGTCATAATCTTCTTCTGCAATAAATTCGACAGGCTCATAACTCAAATAACCCATTCTGACGTTTTTCGCCGTAATAAGTCTTATTCCGCTATCAGTCTTTTGCGGAGTTTTGCCGCGATAATCAATAAAATTGCAAGCCTCGCCGAGTTCGACCATTTCCCAATCGGGTTGAATGTCAATCTGCGGTTTGTAGCCCGCGACGACTTGCTTTGCGCCGTCAATGATGCGTTGGAAAGATTCGATTTTCTCAACTATCTCTTTTTGAATTGACAACGGCGGAAGCGGGATTTTGATTTTTGAAAAGTATTCATAACCGACTCTT
Source organism: Acidobacteriota bacterium (assembly GCA_030855875.1). Taxonomy (GTDB): domain Bacteria; phylum Acidobacteriota; class Blastocatellia; order Pyrinomonadales; family Pyrinomonadaceae; genus SXVE01. The sequence continues at coordinate 9,932 of JALYQJ010000453.1, read as the reverse complement.
GGCAATTGTGCGCCTTTTATTCCGTTTAAGACTTCCGAATTGAATTTTTCACTTCGCAAATAATCTGAATAAAATCTTGTATCCGAAACTCCGTTGATACTTCGCAAAACAAGAATGTCAGTCGAGCAAATGCCGTCAAAGTTAGCAAAATAAACTTTGTTAAGATTCGGGCGAAGTTTTCCGTAAAGAATATCGCCTTTTTTGAAACGAGTTTTTGCGCTTTTGATTTCTTTGGAAGTTGTTTCTATTTCTCCGACTAATTTTCCCGTTTCTGATTCTATGTTTTCTAAGCCGATGTAATTTACTTTTCCGTCAAATTCCTGCGGATTTATATTGTCATTAACTTTCTGCAAAACTTCGCCAAGTTCAATCGTTTCAAATTTTTGTTGTCTGGCTACACTTATTCGGTATCTATCAGCCGAAAGATTGTAATCGCCGTTTGCCGCGATTGTCGTTTTTTCCACCGCGACGGCGGACGCGGGCATTTCTTCAATGTTTTCAAAGCGCGAAGTGTCGCCCTGCAAAATCGCCGCTTGAAAATCTCGAATCAAATTGAGCGCGTCGGGCAAATCGGACGTTTTTAATTCTTTGCGCTGCGCTCCCAAACCGAAACCGTCGTTAGCGATTTTGACAAAGAGAATTTTATCGGTTTTCGCGGCAAGCGTTTTGTCCATCAGCAAAACGGAAGTTTTCACGCCCGAATACGGCTGGAAAACTCCGGCGGGAAGCGAGACGACCGCATACAAAAACTTTTTATCAACGAGCATTTTCCGCAAATCTTTGTAGGCGTTCGCCGATTGGAAAATAATGCCTTCGGGAACGATGATTCCGGCTCGCCCGTGCGTCGGGTGAATGTGTTCGGCGATGTAATCAACAAACAAAACTTCGCTGCGGTTGGCGTTAATCGAAAACTTTTTGTGCGGCTTGATTCCGCCTTTCGGCGACATAAACGGCGGATTCGCCATCACAATATCAAACGTCTCGCTCCAGCGGTCTTCGCTCGTCAAAGAATCGTATTCGTAAATATGCGGCGACGGAAAACCGTGCAGATACATATTCACCAGCGAAAGCCGCACCATATCCGGCGAAATATCGTAACCCGCGAAATTCGTCATTAACCGCTTACGCTCGTCGGGCGTTAAATTTTGATTCGCTCCCAAAATATGTTTATAAGCCGAAATCAAAAATCCGGCTGTGCCGCAAGCCGGATCGCTGATTGTTTCCGTTTTCTTCGGGTCGAGAACTTTAACGATAAAATCAATAACGTGGCGCGGCGTTCTGAATTGTCCCGCGTCGCCCTGCGAACCCAACACCGAAAGCAGATACTCAAACGCATCGCCGAGCCGCTCGCTGTGGTCGTAGGTAAAACCGTTAATCGTTTTAAGAAAAAGTTTGAGCGTCTCCGGGTCGCGGTAAGGCAGATAAGCGTTTTTGAAAATATCCCGAAACAACTGCGGCAGATTCTCGTTCTCGTGCAATTTCGTCATCGCCTCGCCGTAAAGCGCAAGCGTTTCAAACCCGCCGAGATTCGCGTCAAGCAATTTCCGCCATCCGTATTTCTCATAATCGCCGACAAAAAAAGAAGGCTCACCGCCAAACGAAACGGATTCCGCATCCATATCGTCCATAAACTTATAAATCAAGGCAATGGTGATTTGTTCGACTTGGCTTTTCGGGTCAGGCAGTTTGCCGACTAAAATATCGCGTGCGGTATCAATGCGGCGTTTTGTTTCGTTATCAAGCATAAAATTAAGACAAAATAAAAAGTTAAATATGGCAGGAATAATTTGAGATGATTTGTAATATTACTATAATTGTTTTAGACAGGTTCGCTCCCAAATCAGCACGACTAAACGCAGGGCTGATTTGCATAGCGGTGCGGTCTGGACTAAACTGCCGCCCTGCATCGAACTTGTCGGTTATCTAATAATTTATCTGATTTTGCTGCCAATCTATAATAATCTAATAAACATCTTATTATTCAGGTTTTCTATAAACCTCAGGATGGAAATCTTTTAATATATTTTTTGCTTTGTCATATAACTCTTGATTTTTCCAAGTAATGAAATAGTAATCAGCCGGAAGCGAATATCCGATTGAAGCCGTATAGTTAGGAAAATAAAGGTTGAAACTCCAACTCATCTGTACGACTAAAAAGAAGAATCCCCAAAGCAAATTTGATTCTTCGTTTGTAAATATATGCACCGGCGCGTCCACCAACGGTCTGTTTTCGTTATGTCCTCGCCGGATAGATTCAGCAAGTGCTATTCCTTGCTCAGTAAACAATTCAGGCTCGACGATATTAAGGTATGCTACCTTATAATCCTTAAAAATTTCCGCCAAATCTTCACAAAGCCAATCTAAATCATCCTTTCTTCTCCGCGAGTTTTCTTCAAAGTTAAAGTTCACTTCTAAATCACTAGCCTCGAATAACCACGGTTTCGGAGATTCTTCGCCGTAAGCCCACCTAAATTCGGGATGCTCTAATATCGGAATGTATTCATCTCTGGTTATTACTCGCATAAAACTAACAGCTTAAAAATGTTTGGAAAATTTGTTATTCTACAAAAGCATCTGTCTCAGCATTCGCTCGTTGCTATTAGCTTAGCAAAGACGTTACGGACGTTTAGAGAAGGGAGAGACAGATGCTTATTTTCAATTATTCCATAAATTGATTGAGCGGAATATTATCTTTGACGTATTCGGTAATTTGATTTCGCAAATCAATCGAAACTTTGCGGAAAACCGCACCGTTCGGATTCGTCGCCATTCGCGCAAACTGGCGGCTTTCGACGATTTCCCGAAATTCAGTATCGGTCAGATAAGCCTTAAAGAAACTTTTGGCAACGGTAAAATCATCTTCGGCGAGCGGGTAACGGCTGTCGAATTTATCAAATTCTTCTTCGAGCAGTTCGTTTTTATTTTTGAAATACGGAACAAACCCGAAAATCTTTTCGACAATCTCGCGCAAACCAAGTCGCCGGTCAATCTTTAAGTTTTTCCGCAGCTTGTCGAGATTATAATACTCATTCGGCTTATCAAAGATATTGCCGACAATGTAATCTTCAATCGCTCCGAAATCGCGCCCTTCGACCATTTTTTTAATCTCGTCGTCGGACTTCACGCGGTCTTCAAAACGCTCGAACAGTTTGCGGTCAATTTTCATCCCGTCCGCGCCGACTGCGATTTGTTGAAGCGTTTTCAGTTCGTCGGCAAGTTTTGAATCAAATTCGTCAATGTTGATGCCGTCGCCGCCCGTGTCGGTTCGCTCTTCGCCGTCGCTCTTTTCAACGGGGAGTTTCAAAACCGCGTCATAGTCAAACTTTTCTTCAAAAAATTCACAGTTGGCGAAAAAATCAAAAAGACGGAAACCCGTTTTGTCGTTTCTGCCGATTTCTTTGGCTCGTTCACGGTCGCGCATATCAACCGTAAAATTATGTTTGCGTGTGCCGCGCCCTTTGATTTGCACAAAATCGGACGGCGAAAATATCGGGCGCATCAGGCAGACGTTAAGCAAGTCAGGGCAATCGTAGCCGGTCGTCATCATTCCGACAGTTACGCAGACGCGCGTTTTGCTCGTTTGATAAAGCGCGTCAAACTCGCTTCTGCCGTTCAAATTATTATTCGTAAAATTTATCGTCATCTGCTGCGCGTCTTTAATGAGCGATGTAACCTGCAATGCAAAATCCGAATTGTATTTGTCTGGAAACATTTTATCGGCATATTCGTTGAGAAATTGCGCCAGCTTCGCCGCGTGATTCTGGCTGACGGCAAAAATAATCGTTTTGCCGATTTCGCCCGTTATCGGGTCGCGCAAAGCGTTTTCAAGAAAAGTCTTACAAAATGCGCGATTTGTGTTTTCCGAAAAGAATTTGCGTTCAAAGTCCCGTGAGAAAAACGTCTCTTTTTGTTCGCCGCTCGCCGCGCTCGCGTCCGTCGCCGCTTCATCGGCAGTTTTCAATTCGTCAACGGACGTTTCGCTCTCAATCTCTTTGCCGACTAAAACACTGAAACCTTTATCGGAAAGCAACTGCGTCGTGATTTCTGTTCGCGCATCCAGCACAAACGGGTTGACGAGAAAACCGTCTTTTACGCCGTCGGCGAGCGAATAGCTGAAAGTCGGCTCTCCGTTCTCGCAGCCGAAAATCGAATATGTATCGAGCAGCAATCGCCGTTCGAGTTCGCGCGGGTCGCTGGCGTTCAAACTCGCCGTGTCAATCTTTTTCAGGTAGTTCTTCGGCGTTGCCGTTAAGCCGAGTTTGTAGCCGATAAAATACTCGAAAACCGCCCGCGAGTTGCCGCCAATTGAGCGATGCGCTTCGTCCGAAATAATCAATTGAAAATCGTCGGGCTTGAATTGGCGTTTGTATTTGTTTTTGGTGAGCAACGATTGAACAGTTGAAACGACGATTTCGGCATTTTGCCAGTCGCTTTTATTTTCTTTGTAGATTACTGTGCGAAAATCGTTTTTCAGATATGCCTTAAATGCCTTGTCTGCTTGATCTTCGAGTTCGAGCCGATCAACCAAAAACAAAACTCGCTGGACGTTACTGCTTTTCAGAAACATTTTAATAACGGCGGCGGAAGTTAATGTTTTACCCGTGCCGGTTGCCATTTCTAATAGAAAGCGGTCTTTGCCGTCGGCAATTTGCCTTTGAACGGCATCCATCGCCCGTACTTGATACGGACGAAGAAAACGCAGTTTGTTTTCTTCTATAAACGAACGCTTTTGTTCGCCTTCGCCGCGAAAACGCGGATCATTGGCATAATCCGGCTTTTGCGTCTGCACGATAAAATCGTCTTTGATTTCAATGCGCGTTACATTCGCAGCGGTCGGTTGAAAAATTTGGAATTCCGCAAGTTCGTCAAGACGCGGAAATTTAGTGATAACGCGCGGATTGCCAAGCCAAGTGTCCCAAAGAAAATGCTGATTGCCGTTTGAGAGAATTACAAAACGGGCATTATGTTTGTAAGCGTAAGCGCGAGCCTGCTCTTTACCGACGAGCGGGTGCAATCGTTCGGCTTTCGCTTCGACGACGCAGACAACGCGCCCATCCGAGCCGATCAGAGAATAATCGGTATATCCGTTTTTTGTTTTCTCGAAATCATTACCGAGTGCATCAATCAGAGATTTGGTAAGTTTGACGTTTTGCTCCAATAAAACATTAGCTTGACCATTTTCATTATCAAAAAAACGCCAGTCTGATTCTTCTAACAATTTGTTAATTTTTATTCGTGCCTGAGCTTCATTTTCTGACATAACAAAAAGAGAGTTATTTATTTGTTAAGATTTTTATTTTTGAGTTTCGTTCAACTGTTTCCATTGCCAATTCGATAGATTTTGGAACTGCGAGAATACCGCTTTCCCAACGGTAAACCGTATTCATTTTCACACCTAAAATATCTGCAAGTTCAGTTTGAGTCAATCCAAGAGTTTCACGCTTTTGTTTTAATTCCTTGCCTTCCATCTCTGAAAAGATACCACAGCTTGAAAAATATATCTACATTTAGTAGAGAAAAATGCCGAATTCGACTTGTTTATTTATTCTACTTAAAGTAGAATTACAGATAGTTGGACACAACAAATCTTAAACTTTAGTGAGGGCAAAAATATGATTCGATTAACAAAAATCAACACCCAAAAAGCCGTCGAACGCTGCAAACAGCTTCGCCCGAAAGTCAAATTTATCAAAGATCGTCTGTTCGTCGTCTACTCGTCGAATAACTCAAATATTTATCACGTTTCTTTCGATGTAAAGAACGGCGAAAAGTTCGGTCAATGCGAATGCAAAGCGGCGGAAAAAGGAATGGTTTGCTATCACATCGTAGCGGGCGCGGCGGTCAACATCTACCGGCAATCTTTGAAACGACAAGCCGCCTAAAAGCGAGAGGCTTTCCTAAACCGGCAAGTTATAGGAAAGCCTCTCTAAATCCAATCAATAAAAATCAACCGGAGTAACTAATGAACAATTTAACACAAACACAAAAGGACGCGATACAAGCGTATCTCGACCGGCAAGCAAATCAAATGCTTGCCACATATCAAAACGCCGACCGAAGCGAAAGAAACGCCGTAATTAAGCAGATAGATTCGTTTCTCGAAACGCTGCCGAATGATGCGAAAATCTTCTGGCTAAAGTTTCGGCAAAATCTGGAAAGGTTAAATGAGAAATCAGCGGAAAATTGGCGAATTTGAAATATTTGGTGGGAATTTAGGTGGGAATTGAAAAGAGGCATCGTGTTGATGCCTCTAAACCATTGAAAATAATGGTACACCCGACAAGATTCGAACTTGTGACCCTCTGATTCGAAGTCAGATACTCTATCCAGCTGAGCTACGGGTGCAAAATAATTACGAATTACGAATTACGTGATTTGTATCCCAAAATAAAAATATCACAAATTAAACGTAATTCGTAATTCGTAATTATTTTTTCTGGAGTTCAACACGAATAAACCGAACGACATCTTTAATTTGCTGATCTGTCAGTTTTCCTTTGAACGCGGGCATTCCTTCGTCAGGAATTCCGTTTTCGATGTAGCTGATATATTTCGCATCAGCCATATTTTTCATTTTGTCCGTAGTCAGATTGTCGGGGTTGATAGTTTTTCCTTCAATTTCTACTTTCCCGCCCGTGCCGTTTTCTTTGTGACAATTCGAGCAGCTTATCTTATAGATTTCCCGCGCCGCCGCGAGTTCGTCAATTGGCGTTTTCGGCGGCGCAGCGGAGTTGACGTTTGAATTTGTCACGACAGCCGTATTACTTGCCGCAATCGGCGTATTTTTCGCGGTTTCGCCGCAAGCCGTTATAAAAAGTGCAAAAGCCGATAATATAAAGGCGATTTTCAAAAATTTCATTCTCGTTTCCTATAAAAGTTTGCTTCAAAATCGGTGAAAGTTTAACCTATAAATCAAATTCATTGCAAAGTTCAGACGAATAAAGTTTCGGGAAAATTACGTCTGAATTAAATGCTGAGAATATAATGGAAACAAAATATTTATGAAAGTGAAGAAAATCCTGATTAACGGCGAATGGCGCGAAGGCGGCGAAAATTTTATCGTCAAATCGCCTTTCACGCAAAAAACCATTGCCGAAGTTGCGATGGCGAGCCGCGATGAGATGGAAGAAGTGATTCATTCAGCCGAAAACGCGGCGGTCGAAATGCGCCGTTTGCCGCGGTTTGAAATCGCCGCCGGATTGCGGAAAATCGCTGCTGGAATCAAAAAACGTAAAGATGAATTTGCAAAAACAATCGCTGAAGAATCCGCCAAACCGATAAATCTCGCCCGCGGCGAAGTCGAGCGCGGCATTGCGACGTTAAACTGGGCGGCGGGCGAAGCCGAACGCTTTTGCGGCGAAGTCGTTCCGGTTGACACGATTGCCGCCGGGAAAGGAAAAACGGCTTATACGAAAATGATTCCGCGCAACGTGATTTACGGCATCACACCGTTTAATTTTCCGCTCAATCTGGTCGGTCACAAAGTCGCGCCCGCGCTCGCCGCCCGAAATTCGATCATCATCAAACCGAGCCAGAAAACGCCGCTCACCGCGCTGCTTTTAGGCGAAGTTTTCATCGAAAGCGGTTTGCCCAAAGCCGCTTTGCAAATTGTGCCGATGGATGTCGAAAATATGGATTTGATTTACAAAGACGAGCGCGTCAAGATGATTTCGTTTACCGGAAGCGCGGAGGTCGGCTGGAATTTAAAAAGCAAAGCCGGAAAAAAAGCGGTTTCGCTCGAACTCGGCGGCAGCGCGCCGTTGATAATTGATTTTTCGGCGGACATCGAATATTCGCTCGAACGCGCAACGACGGGCGCGTTTACATATTCGGGACAAACCTGCATTTCCGTTCAGCGCGTTTACGTTCACGAAAAAATCTACGACGAATGGACGGGAAAATTCGTCGAACTCGCCAGAAAACTGAAAACCGGAAGTCCGCTCGACGAATCAACCGAACTCTCGGTGATGATAACCGAAGACGCGGCGAAAAAAGCGTCGGAATGGATTGATGAAGCCGTGCAAGATGATGCGAAACTGCTTTGCGGCGGAAATCGAAAAGGCGCGTTGCTTGACGCGACGATTTTGACGAATACAAACCCGGAAATGCGTGTCGTCGCGGAAGAAATTTTCGCGCCCGTCGCCGTCGTCGAGAAATTTGAGGATTTTGCGGAGGCGATTGAAATGTCGAATCACACAAAATACGGACTGCAAGCCGGAGTTTTCACAAACGATTTCAAAAACGCCAATTACGCGGCGGAAAATCTCGAATTCGGCGGCGTTATCATCAACGACGTGCCGACTTTCCGCGTTGACAATATGCCTTACGGCGGCGCGAAAGGTTCCGGTTTCGGGCGCGAAGGCGTGCGCTACGCGATGGAAGAAATGAGTGAAATCAGATTGGTTGTGATAAATTAAACCGGAGGTAAAAGTTATGCTCGAACAGGTTTCCGCTCAAACAACGCAATACGTTTTTCGCCCGTCGGAAGAAGAAAAAACCGAACTTTTTACGAACGATGATGTCGCGCGGTTTGCGACCGACAAATTTAGCCGTTACGAATTAATCGGAGGAGAAATTATCGTGTCAACCGCACCAAGATACATACATCAATTATTAACTACTAGAATAATTGTCGAATTTTCTAAATATTTTGATAAAAATCCAATAGGCGATATTCTCGCTACGCCCGGACTGATTTTGAGCGAGTTCGACGGCGTAATTCCCGATTTGATTTTTATTTCGCACGAACGGCGCGATGAAATTTTGAACGAGACGGACGGGAAATTTCACGGTGCGCCGGAAATCGTCATCGAAATTCTTTCGCCCGGCAGAGTCAACGCCCGTCGCGATTTGCAGATAAAACGCGAGCTTTATGAAATATTCGCCGTGCCGGAATATTGGGCGGTCAAGCCGCAGCAAAAAGAAATCGAAGTTTTCAGATTAGGAAAGGGAAGTGAGATTTACGCTGAAAATCAAATTCTGACGACTTCATTTCTGCCAAAATTCAAACTGAAAATAGAAAAACTATTCGCCGACTGAAATTCGATTACGAAACTTATGACTAACCTAAAAAAAAGAATTTATCTTTGTTTGATTTTAACTTTAGCTTTATCAACGGGTTGCTGGGCGCAGGCGACCGCGCCGCTGCCGGAAAAAACTCTCGCGGTTTCCGGTTTGAGGGAAGCGGTGACGGTGCGGCGCGACGGGCGCGGGATTCCGTATATCGAAGCGAAAAACGAAGCTGATCTGGCGTTCGCGCAGGGCTACGTAACGGCATCGGATCGTCTGTGGCAAATGGATTTATACCGGCGCGTCGCCCGCGGCGAAACGGCGGAGATTTTCGGGCGCACGGTTTTGGAAGAAGACCGCCGCTGGCGCAAATTCGGTTTCGCCAAAATTTCCGAAGAAGCCGTAAATAATTCGACACCGGAAAATCGCGCCGCGCTCGAAAGTTACGCGAGCGGCGTAAACTCCTATATCGCAACGCTCGACGCGAAAACTCTGCCAGTCGAATTTCAGATTTTGCAGTATCGCCCGCGCAATTGGACACCGGCGGATTCGCTCGTCATCAGCAAAATTTTTGACGACGCGCTCAGTAATACGTGGCGATTTGATTTGATGAAGGCTGGTTTGATGGATTTACCGGCGGAAAAACGTGCGCGGATTTTCGACCCGTCATCGCCGCTCGATGTGTTGCTGGTCGGGAAAGACCCGGAAAATTCCAGATTGCAAGTTCCAGATTCCAAATTAAAAACGTCGAACAATAAATCCGAGAGTTTGAATGTGGAATCTGGAATCTGGGATCTGGAATTTGAAACGGCTCTGGCGAAAATAGAAGGCGCGCGAAAAACTTCGCTCGAACGCATCGGTTTTTACGCCGAAGATTTGGCGGCGAGCAACAATTGGGTCGTTTCCGGCAAGCGCACGATTGA
>JALYQJ010000443.1 GCA_030855875.1 Acidobacteriota bacterium | reverse complement strand
ATTTATAATCTGGAATCTGGAATCTGGAATCTGGAATCTGGAATCTGGAATCTGGAATCTGGAATCTGAAAATATGTTGTTAGTCATAGATAATTACGATTCTTTTACATATAATCTCGTCCAGTTTCTCGGCGAACTCGGCGCGGAGATGAAGGTTTTTCGCAACGATGAAATTACGCTCGAAGAGATCGAAAGAGATTTGCAGCCGGAGAAGATTTTGATTTCGCCCGGACCGGGAACGCCCGATGATTCCGGCGTTTCGCTCGACGTTTTGAAAAACTTGGGCGAAAAGATTCCGATTTTGGGCGTTTGTCTCGGACATCAGGCAATCGGGCAGATTTTCGGTGGCAAGGTCGTTCGTGCGCCCGCGCCGGTTCACGGAAAGCCGGTTGAAATTCGTCACGACGGGCGGACGATTTTTGAAGGTTTATCCGAAAATTTCAGCGCGGCGCGTTATCATTCGCTGGTCGTCGAACGCGAAACGCTGCCCGATTGTCTGGAGATTTCCGCCGCGTCGCCCGACGGTTTGATTATGGGACTTCGGCATAAAACCTTTAAAATCGAAGGCGTTCAGTTTCATCCCGAATCAATTTTGACGACGGAAGGCAAAAAACTCTTGCGTAATTTCCTGAATCTTTGAGATATTAAATACGGCGAAGCGATTCGCCCGCGCTTCAAAACGAAATTTATAAATCTAGTTTTTTTCAGGCAGTTTTATAAAATTTCCGCTGCTTTTTTCCTTCTCGTGCCGAACAAAATATGCTTAATTCAAAAACAGAATGGCTTCATTCCGCACCGGTTTCGGCGACGAACGATAAAGCCGACACCACGCTTTTTCCCTTTTTGGCGCGGCTGATGCGCGGCGAAGATTTTGCGATGGACGAAGCGGCGGATTTCTACCGCGCTCTGACCGACGCGGAGGCGAACGCCGCGCAAATCGCCGGAGCGTTGGTCGCTCTCACGGCAAAAGGCGAAACTTTCGCGGAACTCGCGGGAATGGCGAGCGTGATGCGCGAGCAAGCCGTCAAAATCAAAACGCGCCAGAAAAACGTGATTGACACCTGCGGCACCGGATCGAGCGCGGCGAAAACTTTTAATGTTTCAACCGCCGCCGCATTCGTCGTCGCCGGCGCGGGTTTGGCGGTCGCCAAACACAGCAATCGCGGCGTAATGAGCAAAATCGGCAGCGCAGACGTGCTTTCAAAACTCGGCGTAAAAATTTCGGGCGAGCCGGAAGTCGCGCAAATTTGTTTGAACGGCGCGGGAATCTGCGTGATGTTCGCGCCGAAATTTCATCCGAATCTGCGGCGCGTCGGCGACGTGCGGCGCAAACTCGGCATTCGCAGTTGTCTGAATCTGCTCGGCGTTCTGGCAAATCCGGCTTCCACCGCGAAACAGATCGTCGGTGTCTGGCATCGTTCATTATTTGAGCCGATGGCGCAGGCTCTCGCGCTTTTAGATACCGAATCGGCGTGGGTCGTTCACGGCGAGGACGGTTTGGACGAAATGACTTTAACCGGAGATACTTTTGTCGCCGAAGTTACCGGCAAAAAAATCCGCGAGTTTCGCATCTCGCCCGAAGATTTCGGTTTGCAGCGCGGAAAAATAGAACATTTGCGCGCCAGAAACGCCGATGAAAGCGCGAAAATCATCAGCGATGTTTTAGGCAGTAGGCGGCGCGACGAAGCGCGTTCGCTGGTTGTCCTAAACGCCGCCGCCGCGCTCGTCGTCGGCGGAATCGCCCGCGATCCGATGCACGCCGCCCGACTCGCCGAGCAGTCAATTGACAGCGGACAAGCGCAAAATAAACTCGACCGATTAATTCAAACAACGAATAAGAAATAATGGTGAATGATTAATGGTGAACGGTGAATGTAAGATGATAAAGAATTAAATTTCTTAAATTCACCATTAATAATTCACCATTCACCATTATGATAAGTTGGGTTTACGGCAAAATTACTGATTTTCGCAATCGGCTTTACGAAAGCGGAAGATTTGAATCATTTTCGCTCGGCGCGAAAACTATCAGCGTCGGGAATATCACGGTCGGCGGCACGGGGAAAACTCCGCTGGTCGCTTTTATCGCGGAAGTTTTAGCCGGAAGCGGTGAAAAAGTTTGTATTTTAACGCGCGGTTACAGGCGCGAAAATCCTAGAAACCGAGTTTTGGTTTCCGACGGCGAAAAGATTTTAGCTGATGTCAGACAAGCGGGCGATGAACCGTTTGAACTTGCAGGAAAACTTTTGGGTAAGGCGATTGTCATCGCCGACGCAAACCGAGTTTCGGCGGCGCGTTGGGCGCGAGAAAAATTCGGCGTGACGGCGTTTGTTTTGGATGATGCTTTTCAGCACCGAAAGGCGAAACGAGATTTGGACATCGTGATCTTGGATGCGACGAATCCGTTCGGCAATTTCAAAATGCTGCCGACGGGCATTTTGCGCGAATCTTTAAGTAATTTGAAACGCGCCGATTTGATTGTCATTTCGAGGGCGAATCTAATTGAAAACACGGCGGATTTGAAAATGAAAATCAGAGAGTATAATTCCGATTGCCCGATTTTCGTTTCAGAAAATAAAATATCGAATTTAATTGAAATAAGAGAATTTAACGCCAAGACGCAAAGGCGCGAAGACATAAAGGAAAAAACTGAATCACCAACAAGCGCAGACGAACACGAATTTGTAATTGACGAAGGAAAATCTGGAATCTGGAATCTGGAATCTGGAATCGGAAAGGTTTTAGCGTTTTGCGCTCTTGGCAATCCGAATAATTTTTACGAGCAATTGCGGCGCGAACAGTTTAATTTAATCGCCGTCGAAACCTTTCCCGATCATCATTTTTACCGGCAGAGCGACATCGAAAGACTCGAAGCGAAAGCCAGACAAACCGGGGCGGAAATATTGCTGACGACAGCCAAAGACGCGGTTAAATTGAAAGATTTACACCTTAAAACTTCGTGTTACGTCGTCGAAATCGAACTGCGTTTTGATGACGAAACAGGTTTTCGGGAAACGATTGAAAATGTTACCCGACGCGATTAGAGCAGATTCCAGAAGAATAAAAAATAAATCAGAAAAAATCTAACGCCGGCTAAATCTTATTTTTATCTTTCTTTTCCATTTTCTTCGCCGATTCTTTTTTATCGCCCCAGTAAAACGCCCGGACGACCAGAAAATAAACCAGCACCACCAAAAAACACAGAATAAAAAAGAATATGACCAGCCACATCATTGGAGACATTTTACAAAATCACCTCATTATTTTGTTCGTTGTTTAGTTCGCTGTTATCTTTCGGTTCAAGCAATCCGACAAAAAGCCCGCGGCTGCCGCTGTGTTCGAGAATGTGTTTGTAAAGCACCGTCAGCAGCGCAACCAGCGGAATCGCAATGAAAACGCCGGGAATTCCGGCAACCTGTTCGCCCGCCAGAACCGACAAAATAATTGCGAGCGGATGCAGATGAATTCCTTCGCGGACGATGCGCGGATATGTCACGTAATCGTGAACGATTCGCAGAACGATCAGAAAAATCGCCGTCCACAAAGACTGCCAGCCGGATTCGAGTCCGGCGACCGAGATGGCAATAATGGCGACGGTCAGCGGTCCGATTAATGGGATAAATTCTAAAATTCCGGCGATAATTCCGAGCAGAAGCGCGTAATTATTTCCCAAAAGATAAAAACCGGCGGTGCATATAAAACCGATCAAAACGCAGGAAATAAGCTGTGCGCGGGCGTAGGCGGCGAGCGTTTTGTTGACATCCGACAAAATTGATTCGACGCGCGTCCGCCAGTCGCCGACCGGAACTATGCGAAGAATTCCGATGCGAAACATATTGACATCTTTGAGAAAGAAAAAGGCGAGAATCGGAACTAAAACGAGCCACGGCGCATAAGTTATGATTTCAATGGCGATAACGCCGAGCAAAGTTGAAAAATACTCGCCGAAAACGGTTAGCGAATTGGTGATTTTTTCGTTTATCTGAGTCTGGACGCTTTCGGAAATCCGCATCCGGTCGAGCCTTCGGTTGAGATCGTTGATTCCGCCCTGCACGGATGTCGTATAAGTCGGAATATTAGCAGCGAATTCCTTTGCCTGGTCAATTATCTTCGGCGCGATATATGAAATCGCAAAGCCCAAAACCGTAAAAACTATCAGATAGGAAATTCCGATTGCGAGTGAGCGAGGCGTCGCCCGTCCGATATTTCGGGCTTCAAACGGTTTCTGAATCAATTTCACCAGCGGATTTATCAGATACGCGAGAAAAACCGCCAGAACAACCATAAACATCAGATAAATCAGCGACGAAAGAATGCTGCCGACAAAATCTTTGATCGCTAAAAGCACCAGAACGATGACGACGACGCGAATAATCGAGGCGTATGAAGGCGAAGTCGAAGCGAGCGCGACGAGCTGCGGCGTTTGCACCGCTTCGTTCGATTCATCGAGCGAGGAAACTTTTTTAATTTCTTTTTCGTCCGTCATAAATTTATCTTCGTCTAACCGTTGGCGTTTATGTTAGCATTCATCGGCGCGTCCGCAGCGGCTGGTTTGGAAAAATCCTCGACGGCGAAACGATCCTGCAAAGCCATTATGTTTTCCGCCGCGAATTTGAATTTTGAACCGGCGATCACGGCTTTTTCCGCGTCGCTGACGATAAAACGATTGGTCGAAACGGGCGAATTCATTTTGATATAAGTTTTATCATCCGCGTCGAGCTTGCCGCCGTCTTTGCGCCGCATAACAAAAATAAAATCGAAATCCGCCGTTCGCATCGTTTCCAAATCGCGCTCGAAGGAATTTGCGAATTTGTTCGCCGAATTAACGGACGACGTTTGATTGCCTTTCTGCGAATTCACAATCGCCGAATTCGGCTTACACGAAAAACCGAAAGCGGCAAAAATCAGCAAAAAGAAAGTCGCAAACATCCGCTTTTTCCCTGCTTTTCTCATCTTCTCCTCGTCTCCTTTTCTCCTCGTCTCCCCTTCTTTCTTCATCATTTTAATTCCCCTCTTCGTCCTCATCATTCGCCATTTGATTGGAAATATTCGCCGCGTTTTCTTCTTCGTCGAGTTGTCTCAGTTCTTCGGGTGTCGGCGGCGCGTCGTCAACCGCATCCTTCGGCGGTGTGCCTTTTTGCGGACGAATTTTCAAAATTCTGGCTTCGTCGTCTTCGTAAATAATGTCCGCCCAACCGCTTTCGAGCATTTTGGCGATCATCTCGTCATTTTCCTTCGCGTCGGCAAAAACGTAATTCGCGCCGAATTTCTCGCGGATGACCGGAGCCGGATCATCAACTTTGCCGTTCGTAATATCAATCAAAAGTTTGTAAAGTTCCGGGTTTTCCGAATACAGATAATTCGGATCGAGTCCATAAACGTAAGCGTGTTTCGTATTATAGAAAAACAACTTCGGAAAATCGTCCCAATTCGTATTGAAAAACCGTTCGCCCGCCGGAATATTATGGCTGCCCTGCGCGTCTTTTCCGGTCGCAAACTGCATCGCTCGTTCGTATTTATCATTAGCTTCGTTTCCGCGAATCGTTTCCATCAAGCCGTTTTCATTTATGCCGAGATGATGAAATCCCGTCAGGTTGTAAACAAAAAACACAAATAAAATAATGCCCAAACTCCACAGAGCCGCCAGTTTTGCGTAAGCCCGCATCTGTTGGTTTTCAGTCGTCTTTTCGCTGTCGAGATACGGTTCCAGTTCCTTTTTGAAGTCATCCGGCAATTCCGGTTTGGATGAAACCGTAAAAGCCTGCCAGCTAAAGGCGACAAATAAAACGGCAAACGGCGGAAAATATTCAGCGAACCGTTTCGAGCGAAACTGCGCGGCGAGCAAAACCGTGACGAACATCAAAAAAAACGTCGCTTTTTCGGGTAGTTTGCTTTCTCTCGGCATAAATAAAATGTAGCCGATGAGCATCGCCGCGAGCGCGACCGGAAAATTCATAATCAATTCCATTCCCGTATACGGATACCATTCGCCGCCGACCGAAACGGCAAAGTCCGAGCCGACTTTAAATTTCGTGTAAAAATGTTCCCAGAAAAGCAAAAGATTTGTTGGAAAATACGGATTAATAATATTGCCCGCAACCATTCCGCCGAAAGTGTAGGCGAGCGGTCGCCACTCGAATTTCCGCTCGTTCCAGGCGATGATGATCGTCCAGATAAACGCCGCGATCAGCAACAGCGGAAAAAGGCTGTAAGTCCAGACAAAGGCGAACATTAGCGGCAAGAGCCAGACATATTTCCGCTCGAACAGCAGATAAATTCCGGCAACTGTAATAATAATCGTCAGCGGCGGAGCCTTCGCCATATTCATACGGAAATAAAACGAACTCGCGCACACCAGAATCATCACGAGCCAGAGCATCAGATAATTGACTTTGTAATAATAAAGCACCCAGTAAACCGAAAAAATCGCCAGCGTCGCAAATGTGACCGCCGCGACTTTCGCCGCCGTCACGGGTTCAAAAAACCACAGAAACGGAATCTGCAAAAGGTGAAAAAGGAAATGATGGTCGGCGTAATCGTTCGGATTTAAAACCGTCAAAGGCAGCCACGCGAAAGTCGGCAGCCAGCCGCCGCTTTTGAAACTTTCCCACAAAAGCGAACTCCATTTGATGTGATAATAGCCGTCCCAATCGCCGCAGCAAATCGCCGCAGTCTGAAATTGCAGCAAAATCATCACGAGCAGAATCGCAAAAAAGCCGAATATCAGATAAATCGTCCTTACCGCTTCGTCGGTTTCGAGATAAGTGCGCCACGATTGACGCGGTTTTCCGCTTTTTTCGGCGGTTCTTTCAATTGTTGTTTCGACCCGCGCGTTTTCTGGGTTCGGTTCTAAAATTTCTTGCATTATAAAAAAGTATTAAAATTGCGTGATAAAAAGGTTAAATTCACTCAAAAAATATCACGAAATCCGGGTAAATATCTAACCGCGATTCGCACGTTGCAGAAATAGTTTGAAAAGAATCTGAAAAAATTCCGGTTTAAATAATGTCACAATCCTGCGACAATAGACTTGATTTTGTCGCACAAATAATGCTTCTCGCAATAATTCGGCGAAAGGTAAAAATCTGCGGGAACATTTTTCTGATGTTCGCGTGGAAGAAAATATCTCTCATCAGAATCGGGAGAAACAACTATAAAACGCATTCTTACTTACGTTTACCGCGCTTTTTCCGGTCATTCGTTATTCGAGATGTTTTGAGGAAAAACTTAACGGAGATTTTTATGCCTTATTTGAAAAACGCCTTTTTTCTCGCCGCTTTTATCTGTTTTTTAATTATAAATTCTTTCGCTCAGACGAACGAAGCCGGAATTTTTATTACGGTCAAAGATCAATTCGACGGTTCTGTTCCCGATGCCGAAATCACGCTCGGCAAAACCGATGAAAAAGAAAAGCAAACTAAGACGAATAATCTGGGAATCGCTCAATTTTCCAAATTATCCGCCGGAGAATATCGAATAATCGTTACCGCCGCAGGATTTAAGGAATATGCAGTTACCGACATCATCGTCAACAATAATCAAACCCAAAAAATCGAAGTCGTTCTCGAAGTAGCGGCAATTGAATCGAATGTCGAGATCGGAGAAGATGAAGCGGTCGAGGCGGAAAAAACCGGCGCGACGACGATTTTGAGCGAACGGCAAATCGCCAATCTGCCCGATAATCAGGAAGAATTAGAAAGAGCGATCAAAAGACTCGGCGAAGCCGTAACGGGCGAAGAACTGCCGATCAGTGTCAACGGCGTTCAGGGCGGAAAAATTCCGCCGAAGCAGCAAATACAGCAAATTAGAGTCAATCAGAATGTATTTTCCGCGCAATACGACAGTCCTTTCGGCGGCGGAATCGAAATTTTCACGCGCTCGAATGTTGACAAATTCAGAGGTTATGTCAGTTTCAGCTTTGCCGATTCGCGTTTTAACGCGGCTGATCCTTTTTTGGGAAAGCGTGTGC